>MENC01000023.1 GCA_001768155.1 Bacteroidetes bacterium GWA2_30_7 | reverse complement strand
ATCATCGGGGAGGCAACGTGCATCAGTCAGGTGTTTTCACCTGACTGGTAAACAACACTTCGATTAAACTTATTTCGATATTTCGATAAAGCTCAATAACCACAGGTTCAATACAACGCAGTGCAACGTAAATTATAATAGAACCTGCGGATTTTAGGATTATAACAAAAAATTGATGAATTATTTACTCATTTACAACAATTTTAATTTTAATAGTAGCTCAAATTCATTTTCAAAATTTGGTGTAAATATATTTTTGCCAATATTGCTTTTAATTTCAGATATTTTCCAAAATTTTCCGTCTGATAATTCTTTTTTATTGTAATTAATTTCTTTATCTATAATTGAATAGTGCGAAAAAACTAATTCACTTTCAACATCGCTTTTCCAAACATACTTTGTTATAAAAACAGGATTAAATGTTTTTAAATTAAGTTCTTCATCGGCTTCTCTTTTAAGAGCATTTTCAATTGTTTCGTTAATGCTTATATGACCTCCAACTGCTGTGTCCCACTTATCTGGTTGAACATCTTTCCAAGATGGGCGTTTTTGCAGATATAGTTCGTTTTTTGAATTAAAAACATGTAAATGTACAACCGGATGTAAAAGTGTATTGTTTGAATGACACTCGTGGCGAGGAGCTTTTCCAATTACTTTCCCTTCTTTATCAACTAACGGAAACCATTCAATTTGTTTACTTCTGATTTTATTTTTTAAAAATTCAAACATAAAATATCCTCCAAAAATAATGTAAAACAAACCACCGCTTATAAATGCCCAAGCTTCTTTCGACATATAAAATGCAGAATAAAATACAAGCAATGTATGAACGAAAAATATATAAAATAGTATTTTCTGGCTTTTTTTAAATGCTTTTAACTGCATATCATTCAGCGACATATTATTCATATATCTTTTCGACATTGCCAGCATTATGTCGAGCTTTGTAAAAGCAGAAATTGCAAGAATTGAACAAAATATAATTCCAATTAAGGCTGGTTTTAATTTAAAAAAAATATCATTTTCAAGAATTATTGAAATTACGCCTAGTGCAGTAATTAGCAATGTATCAAGTATTACAAAGCTGTCTAAGCGTTTTTCTTTAAGGTAAATAATTATAAGCTGAGAAATTCCAAAGCCAATTGCAACATACATACCGACCTCAGTACCCCAAATTTCGTCAGCAATAATGAAAACGAATAGTGGTAATAAACCAGGCAGAAATTGCTTTAGGAGTGATATTTTATTCAAATTGTTTCTTAATTAATTTAATTATTAAAAATGCCTTTAAATTTAGTAGAAAATTCTGAATAAATAATATGTTTACAAAACGATTATTTTTGATGAAACTATCATTACAAATAAATTTTAACCCTATAATTCACTAAAATTCAGTATAAAAGCTTGTTTAATCGGGGTTTTAGTATTTTTGCAGATTTAAGCTTATAAACCATGTATTATAGTTTAGATTCGAAAAACATAACAAATTTAAACTACAACAAAACAAAAAAAATTATCTTTGAAAAAAAAGAAACTTGAAAATGATTAAGACATTAATAATATTTCTAATAACATTATTTTCGTTCAATTTGTTTTCTCAGAATAATAAACTGGATTCTTTAAAAAACTGTATAAATACTTCAAAAAGTGATACTTCAATCATAAAGTTATATATTGAAATTGGCGATTTGTATAAATACAAAATACCCGATACTGCAATGTTTTATTATAACAAAGCACTTGAACTATCTGATAAAGCAATAAATCGCTTCGATAATGAAACAAACGAACAACAAATATTAAAATCATTACAGTTACTAAAATCAAACGCCCTTCGCTATATCGGAATTGCAAATGCCGACAAAGGAAAATACGATGTATCTCTGGAATTTTATAATAAGGCTTTAAAAATAAAAAGCAAACTTGATGATAAACAAGGAATGGCAAATTGTTACAATAACATTGGAAATGTTAATCGTTATCAAGGCAATTACGATAAAGCAATCGAATTTTATCTTAAAGCTTTAAAAATTAATGAAGAGTTAGATAGATTGAATTCTAAGCAAGTAGAGGGAAAAAAAGGAATGGCTAACTGCTATAATAATATTGGAATTGTATATGCCGACCAAAAGGATTTTGACAAAGCAATCGAATTTTATTCTAATGCTTTAAAAATAAATGAGGAATTAGTAAAATTACATCCAGAGTTGTTGGATTGCAAAAAGGAAACATCTAAATGTTATAATAATTTAGGAATAGTTTATCGTCTAAAAAATAGTTTTGAAACTGCTATAGATTATTTTCTTAAAGCATTAACAATAAATGAAGAATTAGCTGATAAAACTGAGATTACTAGAAGTTACAATAATATTGGGAACGTTTATGCTAATCAAAATAGTTATGAAAAATCTATTGAATATTATCTTAAAGCATTGAAAATACTTGAAGAAATTGGCGATAAAAATAGTTCCGCAGTTGTTTATGCAAATATTTCGTTTATGCATATACACATGGCAGAATCTCACGAAAATTCTAATTTGGCACAATACAATGGCAATCTTAATGCTGCTATAAAATACGGTTTAAAGTCGTATGATTTAGCAGTTAATATTGGTGCTGTTCCTATTCAAAATTATGCAGCCGACCTATTAAAAAAAGCTTATACTAAACTTGGTCAATTAAAAGAAGCGATTAAATACTTTGAAATATATATTACAACTAATGATACTTTGTTCAATAATGAAAAGAATAAATCAATAGCCGATATTGGAGCAAAATATGAATCAGAGAAAAAGCAACTTCAAATTGATAAACTTGGAAAAGAGAAAGAATTACAGCTTTCTGAAAATAAAAAGCAAAAAATAGTTATTTTGTTTGTAGCATGTGGTTTGTTGTTAGTTGTTGTGATAGCAATAATTACATTTCGTTCACTTCGCACAACTCGTATGCAAAAAAGTATTATCGAATTACAAAAACATTCGGTTGAAGAAAAGAATTTATTGTTGAACCAAAAAAATGAAGAAATACAGGTTAAGAGCATTGAGATTTTATCAAAAAATGAAGAACTAAATCAACGAAACGAAGAAATTTCATCGCAACGAGACCAAATTGTACATCAGAGAGATATTGTAGTTGAACAAAAAAAATTGATAACCGATAGTATAAATTATGCAAGCAATATACAACGAGCAATTCTAAAACCACTAGATTATATTAATCAGTTATTGCCCGATTCATTTGTTGTTTTCAAACCAAAAGATGTTGTTGGCGGCGACTTTTATTGGTACAAACAAATTGATTATAGATGTATTATTGTTGTTGCCGATTGTACAGGTCATGGAGTACCTGGAGCTTTTATGACATTAATTGGAAATGCAGGTTTAAATCAAATAGTTGCTCTTGAGGGAATTGATAATCCCGCTTTGATTCTTCAAGAACTTAATTTTTATATTCAACACACTTTAAGGCAAAATAATGATAGTAACAAAGCAGATGATGGAATGGATGTCGGAATATGTGTTGTTGATATTCCCAGCAGAAAATTAACCTACTCCGGGGCAAAAATCTCGTTATTTAATTTTGATGGAAATGAAATAGTTGAACATAAAGGTGATAGATGTAGCCTAGGATATACCGGTAGTGATGATTATTATGAGTATAATAATTTTGAATTTTCTTTAGAAAAAAATCATGCTTTTTATATGACTACTGACGGATTTATTGATATTTCTTATGGCGAAAAAGGTTTTTCACTTGGGAAAAAGAAATTTAAAAATTTATTATTAGAAAATAGTACTAAGTCAATGTCGGAACAAGGTCAAAAACTTGAAAAATTTATTGTAAATAATGCGTCTTTTGAAAAAATTGAACAACGAGATGATATTACTGTTATGGGTTTCAGAATATAAATTCCAAATTCCAAGTTCCAAGTTTCAAATTCCAAGCTCCAAAGAGCTTTTGAAGAATGTAAGAATAACACTACACAAAGTATAAAAAGTAATTACAAAACTTATTAATCAAACACTCCTCACATAAAGGTTTTCGGGCTTTACACACATAACGTCCGTGCAAAATTAACCAATGATGCAAATTTGGAATTTGAGCAGGTTCTGCAATTGCTAATATTTGTTGTTCTGTTTGTAATGGGTTTTTAGCATTTATAGTTAAGCCAATTCTGTTGCAAACTCTAAAAACATGAGTATCAACAGCAAATGTAGGTTTGTTAAATAAAACAGATGCTAATACATTTGCCGTTTTTCGTCCAACTCCCGGAAGTTTTTGAAGCAATTCAATATCTGAAGGTAACTGATTATTAAATTCTTCTATTAGCATTTTCGACATTCCGATTAAATGCTTTGCTTTATTATTCGGATATGAAATTGATTTTATCAAATCAAATACTTCTTCGATAGTTGCTTTAGCCATTTTTTCGGCAGTTGGAAATACTTTAAATAGCTTTGGAGTAACCATATTAACACGAACATCGGTACATTGTGCCGATAAAATAACCGCAACAGCCAATTGAAAAGGGTCAATGTATTCTAATTCAGTTTTTGGATTAGGCGAATTTTTTTCAAAAATCGGGATAATATTTTTTAATATTTCGGATGGTTTCATAGAATTATAATTTATTTTGACAGGATTTACAAGATTTACAGGTTTTACATTGTTAATCCTGTAATCCTTTCTAAATCTTTGCTTTCATTAAAAATATAATCATTCTTTTCCCGAAAAATCGGGATAAATTGTGTATTTTTTTTAGTAATGGTTGTTTCATATAGCTATAATCTTGTACCAAATAAATAAACTTTTAAGCGTGGATTTATTGACGATGGCAATACTGTAAATAAATCAGGATTACTTATATATAAATACTCCAGTTTTTTAAGCTTTACAATTGTAGTTGGCAATTTCATAAGCCCAGAACTTATAATGTCTAATTCTGTCAAACTTGAAAGATTTCCAATTTCATCAGGAAGAAATTCTAATTCATTTTTCCCAATCGTAAAAAAACGTAACTTATCAAGCATTCCAATTTCAGGAGGAAGGTGCTTTAACTTATTATTATCAATTTTTAAAAACTCAAGATTTGATAAATTTCCAATCTCATTTGGCAAATATTCAATTTCGTTGAAGCTAACTTCAAGCAATTTAAGATTAACTAAGTTTCCAATTTCTTTTGGTAACGTTTTTAAAAAATTTCCATTAAGTTTTATTTCTTCTAAATTAAGGCATTTTCCAATTTCAGCAGGCAATTCAACAAGATTGTTGCGATGTAGTATTAGTTTTGTATAAGCTAACGGATTAGCAAATAATTGTTCTAAACTATATGCGGTTTTTCCAGATTTTCCATCACTTTTACTATCATTAATAATTAATGAAATTCCTAATTGAAAATTTGAAGCATCGAGAGTTTTGGTCGGAATAGTATATCGTGCATAAACACTAAGATTTTTTTGTAAAGTGAAATCTAGTCCAGCCATAAATTCTGGTCTTGATTTATAATCTTTAATTTTGATTTTTTCTTCGCCAGATTCAAAACTACCATTTAAAATTTTATAATATTGTTCGTATAATATTGAATATTGGACTCCTGCTTCAAACCTCAATCCGGGAAGAAATGTAAAGCCCTGCATAGCATAAATATCAAAAAAATTAATGCGATATTTTTTTGTTGGTTTTTCTAAATTGCTACCGCGAAACGAATATTGAACACCTGCTCTAAAACTAAATTTATCGTTAAGGTTGAATACAGAATTAACACCAAAATGTGGTAATGCAACATTTTTATTTGGGACTACATCAATAGCTTTTATTGCACCTAAAGTATCGATTTTTATATTATAAAAGTATCGATTTAATTTTGAAACATTAGTCCCTCCAGTTACACCAAATTGGAAAAATTGCTTTTCGTTTTGGGAAAAAACTGAATGAATAATCTGAAAAAATAAAATTAAATATAAAGCGAGTTTAATTTTCATATGCACTAATTCAGCAATTTATTGAATAATTTTGGGTAAATATTTTTGAAGAAAATCGTAAAGTTTACAAACTCTAATATTTTTCTTTATCATATAATCGTCAGAAAATGGGGTTATTATAAAGCTATTTTCTGACTCCAAATCTTCAATAGAAATGTTTAATCCTTTTCCAACAGATGGCGATGAAGAGTATTTTATTTCAATTGCAGCTGAAACAATTTCTCCTTTTACAAGTACCACATCACATTCAGCACCAGATTGAGTTCTATAATAATACATTTGAATATGTTTTGGCAATAGTTCTTTAATTTGCTCAATAACATATCCTTCCCAGGAATGACCAATTGCAATATTATTTTCAAGTTCGCTAAATGATAAAATTTGCCTCAAATAATGCAAAATACCGGAATCTCTTATGTATATTTTAGGAGATTTAACAAGCCTTTTATTTAAGTTTTTATAAAATGGTTGTAGAGTGTTAATTAAAAAAGCATTTTCAAGAAAATAAAGATATTTTCTAACCGTTGGTGATGAAATATCTAAGGCGTTTGCATATGAACTTGCATTTAATATGCCTGAGTGATTATTGGC
The DNA here is from genome assembly GCA_001768155.1 of Bacteroidetes bacterium GWA2_30_7. GTDB lineage: Bacteria > Bacteroidota > Bacteroidia > Bacteroidales > GWF2-33-38 > GWA2-31-9. The sequence continues at coordinate 3,428 of MENC01000023.1, read as the reverse complement.
AAGCATAATCCAGAATCTTCTTATTAATGCAGGCATAACATTTAATCCTAAAAGAGGTAAATCTCTTTCGATATATGAAGTTATGAAATTATCTCTCCACACTTCAGAATATTTTTTGTTATCAGCAAGATAGCAGTCAGGGTAAGCTCCATATATCCAGTGATTTAATAGTTCTTTTTCATCTTGTAACTCAACTAAATTAAAAGGTGACAATTCTTTATATGCTATTCTTCCAGCTAGGGATTCAGACGAATCTCTCATAATTATTGGAGATGCAGAACCTAAAATAATGAATCTTCCTGGTTTTTTATCAAAATCAATTACAGATCTAAGTAAAGTGAATAGTTCTGGTTTTCTTTGGATTTCATCCAGAATAATACATTTGTCCAAATTATTTTTAAAAAATAATTCTGGTTCTGTTAATATATTAACATCGCTCAACGATTCAAGGTCAATATAAATAGTTTCTTTTTTTAGTCTTGATGCAACTTCTTTTGCTATTGTAGTTTTCCCACATTGCCGAGGTCCAATTATTCCAACAGCAGGAAAAAAATTAAGCAAATCAATAATTTCATCTGTAATTATTCGCTTTATCATGTTACAAATATAACAATTATCCTTGTAAATTGAAAATCAATTTTTCAATTTACAAGGATGAAATTTAAAATATCCTGAAAAAATGATAAAAATACTTTGTATATTTTAGAATGAGGTTAAGTTTTTGGTATTTTGAACTTGTAGCTTACGAAAAAAAAGCCCTTTACTAATTAAAGTAAAGGGCTTAAATTTAAATTCTCAGATTATATGTTAGTCAACTATTTCAACGTTAACTGCATTTAATCCTTTTTTACCTTTTTCAACTTCAAATTGAACTGTATCATTTTCTTTAATTTCGTGAATTAAACCTGTTTGATGTACAAAAATATCTTCTTTTGTATCTTCTACTGTAATAAAACCAAATCCTTTTGTTTTGTTAAAAAACTTTACTGTACCTTTTTTCATAATTGTTAATTGTTAATTTTTACTTTTTATTGTTAATTTGTTCTGGTGGTTCGTTTGTTATATTTCCAAATTCATCAACGTATGCTATCATACTATCAATATCGTTGCTAGTTGAAGATTTGGTTTTAACTACTTTTTTTTGTAGTTTTTCTTTTCGTATTTTAGATTTTTTATCTGCTTTTTGCTTTTTAATAAAGCTATTATTTGATCTTGCCATAAAATTTATTTTAGTTCACAAATGTATATGCTTTTCCGCTTTTTCCTGCTCTTCCTGTTCTTCCAATTCTATGTATATAACTATCAAAATTAAGTGGTTGATGATAATTTATTACATGCGTTACATTTAAAATATCAAGTCCGCGAGCAGCAACATCGGTTGCAACTAAAACCTGAATTTTCTTATTTTTAAACAAATCTAAAGCTTTAATTCTATAGTTCTGAGATTTATTTCCATGAATTTCATCTGCTTTAATTCCAGCATTTTGCAAATTCTTACAAACCTTACTAACCCATCTTTTTGTTTCGGCAAAAACAAGTACTTTTTCAAATGAACTATCTTGTATCATATTTAACAAAAGAGTCATTTTATTTTCGCCATCTTTTACTCTGATAATTTCTTGCTCAATATTATCGCCCGATTTATTTTCGTTGTAAAGCTTAACTTCGACAGGATTATTCAATAATTTTGCGACAATTTGTTTTTGGCTTTTTTCTTCGGTTGCTGAGAATAAAACTGTTTGCTTTCGGTTATACATTCCATCAACAAATCGTTGAATTTCTGTATAAAAACCCATGTCTAAAAGTCTGTCGAACTCATCAAGAACAAGTATTGTAAAGCTTTTTAAATTTATTGCATTTTGTCGAATCATATCGCCAATTCTACCGGGTGTTCCGATAATTACGTGGCAAGGTCTTCGGAGGTTTGAAATATCTGTTCTTACACTTGTTCCTCCAATTAAACTTGTACTATATAATTTTAAAGATGTTGCAATACTTTTAAACTCTTCGTCAATTTGTAAAGCTAGTTCTCGGGTTGGTGAAACTATTAATACTTGATTTTGAGGTTTTGTATTAATTAAATTATGAATAATTGGGATTAAAAATGCTCCAGTTTTTCCAGTTCCGGTTTGAGCAATTCCTAATAAATCTTTGTGATTAATAACTGCATCTATTGATTTTTCCTGAATTTCTGTAAGAGTTTTGTAACCTTTTTTCTCAAGATTTGAAATTATAGTTTTATCAACTTTCAAATCTTTTATTAGTCGTCCTGCTGTATATTGAGTTTCTACTACTGGAGTTGCTTTTTTTATAAATAAATTTGAATTTAATTTTGAAATTCCTTTTTTACTTGTGTTTGGAAGTCTGCTTTTTGTTGAATGTTGAGGATGGTGTTGAAATGTTCTTTTATTATTTCTTTGTGTTCTTGTATTTTCCATTAAATGAATGTTAGTTAATATCTCAGAAATAAATACATACAAATACTGTTGTATTTTATCCCATTTTTATTTAGCTTAACCAGTGAATTTTAGAAAGTTTGACTTCTTATTTGATTGTACAAAAAAAAGAAATTCTAACTAGATTGTTCTACTTTTATTACCAAATTTCTGCACAAAGGTAACAAATTAATTATCAATGACAAATTATTTTTTTTAAATTAGAATTTAGTAGCTTTAAACTTTTTATTATTTGCAATTTTCATTAAGCTTTCGCCGACTGATTTTAATACATACATTCCGTTTCGATAAGCAAATTTATCACTTTCTTCATCATACCTTAAAGCTGCCACAGCCCCATATAATGTTAGGTTTTTAAAGTGTGGAAAGAAAAGTTTAAATTTATTTAGCTTTTCGATAAATTCATTAATATACTCAACCTTCATTGTAGTTTTAACTTCTATAACAACCATTTCGGTACCATTCATAAGTACAATATCAACTTCCATTTCTTTCCCTTTTTTATTGGCTTTCATTCGAGTAGATGATTGTGAAATATTAATACCTCGTTCTTGAAATAGTCTTAGGCAAGATGGCTCAACTAATGCCTCAATAAGTTTCCCCCATTGTGATGTAAATAAACTAGATAATTCCTTGATTTTTTTATCAGTATCTTTCATTTGCTCACGAGTTTCCTGAAACTTTTTATCAGTATCTTGAAACAATTTCCAAACCTTTTCAAAGCTTAGTTCATTATTTGCTGAGGAAGACTTTCTCATGATTATAAATATGTATTACAAAGGTATGATTTTTTTTTAAGATTACTTGAAATTTTTGATAATTTAGAAATTAATCAATTGATAGATTGCGATATAAGTTGTGGATTGAATTATCAAAATAATTTTAAAAAAAGTGAATTACTTAATTTTTTATAGCCTTATTCTTCATTACTCGCTTAGAAATTATTATACTAAACTCATAAAGCAAAATCAA
>MENC01000022.1 GCA_001768155.1 Bacteroidetes bacterium GWA2_30_7 | reverse complement strand
TCGCTTCGCTAAGTTCACAGATTTAAAACAACCTTTGGTTGTTTTAATCTGAGGAAATTCTAAATATTTAACTATTTTTAATCTGTGAACACGAAGTCTCACGAACTCCTTAAAAAAAATTAATCTGTGAGTAATCGGTGGCATTAGTTTGTTTTTTAGCATTTTAAATAGACTGATTAGTTACGAAATAATGAAAGAATGAAGAAATTAATAGGAAGGGTGAAGGAATTGGACTGATTGAAGATTAATCAATTTCTTAAATTAAAAAAGATAAATACAGCAGAACTTAAAAGCACACTTTATTTTCAAATCCTAAACAACCTCCCCGCATTCTCCGTAGTAATTTCCCCAACTTCATAAACCGACATATTTTTTATTTCAGCAATTTTATCGGCTATGTATGTTAAATACGAAGGTTCGTTTCTTTTGCCGCGAAAGGGAACAGGAGCCAGAAATGGTGCATCAGTTTCTAAAACAATATGTTCAATCGGAATTTCTTTTACAACACTTTGCAGTCCTGAATTTTGAAAAGTTACAACTCCACCTATTCCTAATGAAAAACCCAGTGAAATTGCTTTTTGTGCTTGCTTTAAATCGCCGCCGAAACAATGAAATATTCCGTTTAATTTAGAATTTGAAAATTCTGAAAGAACTTTAAATGTATCGTCAAATGCTTTTCGAATATGAATAATTAACGGAATATTATATTTTAAAGAAAGTTCAATTTGGTAACGAAATGCTATAATTTGTTGTTCACGAAAAGTTTTATCCCAATATAAATCCAAACCAATTTCGCCAATCGCTATAAATTTTTCTTTTTCAAGATATTCATCTATTATTTTAAGTTCTTCTAAATAATTTTCTTTTACCGACGATGGATGTAATCCAATACTTGAAAATATTTTATCTGGAAATTTTCCACTTAATTCTAACATTCTTGCAATAGAAGTGCTGTCGATATTTGGAAGAACTAAACCGATAACTCCTGAGTTAAAAGAGCGATTTATTACTTCTTCAATATCAGAATCAAATTCTTTAAGGTAAATATGTGTATGTGTATCAAACAGATTCATTTGTCGAAATTATATGTCGTTGTTGTATTTCGAAATAATAAATCAGGTAAAAAAAGATTCCCATTAATAAAAATGAAGATATGTAATTGAAAACCTGATTAAATTTTAAAAACTCGTGAATTACATAAAATATAATTGCTACTATAAAATATATAGCTATTCGTTTAATTTCGTATTTTACAGGATAGAATTTCTGTCCAAGGAAATACGAAAACAACATCATAAATAAATAACATAAAAATGTAGCCCATGCACTACCTGTATAACCATAAGAAGGAATTAATACTATATTTAGTATAATTGTAATTATTGCACTTAAAATTGAAATAACGGCACCATATTTTGTCATATTATTTAGCTTATACCAAATAGAAAGGTTAAAAGAAATTCCTAAAAATAAATTTGCCAATAATACTATTGGAACAATATGTAAACCAACCCTATATGCCGGACCGATAAAAACCTGAAATATATCCATAAAAAGCATAACTCCTAAAAATATAAGTAATCCAAAAATTATAAAATATTTCATAACGTCTGCATAAGTTTTATTTGAATTTTTTTCTTTTGCCTGAGCAAAAAAGAAAGGTTCGGCTGCAAACCGAAACATTTGAATAAAAATACTCATCAGTACTGCAATTTTGTAGTTTGCACCATAAATTCCTATTTGAGCCAGAACATAAGCCGATTTATCTTTAACTGTTTCGGGAATTGTAACCAGATATTTTAAGAAAATTTTATCGGCAACTTCGTTTACCATTCCAGCTATTCCGACTATTAACAATGGAAATGTATAGCTTAACATTTTCTTAAGCAATGCCTTATCTATTTTGAGTTTAATTTTAGTAAGCTCCGGAAGAAGTATCAATAACGATATTGCAGAAGCAACAATATTGGAAATAAACGCATATCCAACTCCTATTTTTTTGGAATAAACAATAGCAACAATGCTGTCTTTATTTTCGGCAATTAATTTCGGACACAAAACAAAAAAGAAAAGATTTAATACAATGTTTATTACCACATTAACTATTTTAATCATTACAAACCTTCCAGCTTGGTTTTGCTTACGAAGTTTTGCAAAAGGAATTGCAGTAACTGCATCGAGCGAAACAATAACTGCAAGCCAAACAATGTATTCAGGATTTTTTGGATATAATATTGCCGATGCAAGTGGTTGTCTGAAGATTACTGCAAATAATACGAACAAAATTGAAGTGAAAAATACCGAAATTAAAGCATTGCTATAAACCTTGTCTTTATTCTGCTCACTTTCCGAAAATCGAAAATATGTAGTTTCCATTCCATAAGTTAAAAGAACTAACAAAAAAGCAACATAAGCATATAGCTCAGTTATTACACCGTATTTGCTTTCGACAAATAAGTAAGTATAAAAAGGTGTTAATAATAAGTAATTAAGCACTCTAGGAACAATAGTGCCTAGCCCATAAACGGCTGTTTGCCCTGCTAATTTTTTAAGCTGGTTCAATTTTTATAATTACTATGCAAATGTATTTTTATTTAATCAAAGTTGAAACTATCTTTTGAATATCATTTTATAATGTAGAACAACAGTTAAGTAAAAAAATCACAATAACTTCCCCCATTTACAGAATAGTTTAAAAAAAAAATAACTCTTGTGGCTTCGAGAACATTTCGACATGCTCAATGTCCGCCTCAGCCATCGGTGATTGAGGCTCTCGAAATCACCGTTAAATTATTGAGGAAATTATTTTGAAATATTCACTATAAAAGAATTTCGGTGCAAATTTTTAATATGGGATTAAAACAATTTAGTTTTTAATCATAAAAAATCGACTCTTTGTCAAAAAAACTTAGGATAAATTTTAATAATAACTCGAATTTTAAATATCTACTCATTATATTATAATATAATAATGATTATTAAGCAATCTATAGACATTGACATTTTTATTATTATGTAAATTAATTATGCTTTAATAATTAATATTGTTTATTTTAAATCCTGTATTTTAATAATAACAATCAAAATCAAAAATTTTGAATTACTGAATATTGTACATTTATAAATACGATTTAATCCGTAAAAAATATATTTTCGTCAAAATTTGAAATGTTAAAATATATTAAAACATATTATTTAGCATAATTTACTAAATTTATTAAAATTATTAAAATTATATTTTAAAAAAAAAGGACTAATAATCAAACAATTAAATTAATATCTTATGAAAAAACACCGACTTTTTCAGCATTTAATGCTGATTTTTGCTGTAATTTTAAGTACAGTTGCATTTTCTCAAACAAAAGAAGAAATCAACATTCAGAAAGAAAAGTATGAAAAGTTTTTAAACGAACATCCGTTTAATAAACACGAGAAAAAAACACCTGAAGAGTGGAAAAAAACTACGCCAAAATGCGACCGTCCTGATTTGATGTTTGAAAGAGATTATTTGATGACTATGGATCCAAGCACCGGTCTCGTTCCAAGAGAGAAATTAGCTGATGCAAATATTTTAGCTCAACAGATTCTGTCTCAAAAATCTGCAATTGCAGGTGTTAGCTGGACAGAACGAGGTCCAAATAATGTTGGCGGTAGAGTTCGTACTTTAATGTTCGACCCTAACGATGCTGCAAATGGTTATAAAAAAGTATGGGCTGGTAGTGTTTCAGGCGGATTATGGTACAACAACGATATTACTGACGAAAATTCCTCTTGGATTCACGTAAACGATTTTTGGGATAATATTGCAATTGGTGCAATAGCTTATGATCCTTCAAATAAACAGATTTTCTATGTTGGAACAGGTGAAGGTTATGACTCAAGAGTGGTGAAAGGATTAGGTATTTTACGTTCAACTGATGGTGGAAATAGCTGGTCATATTTAACAAATACAAAAAACAGTAATTTTGGTACAGTTCAGAATATCGTTGTAAAAACTAATGGAAATGTTTTTGCAGCAACAAATACAGGCGTTTACAAATCTACCGACCAAGGATTAACATGGACAGCAGTTCTTTCGCTTTCAGGCGCACCAGTTGCCGATATGGAATTAGCTTCAAATGGTGATTTGTATGCAACTATAGGATGGTATGTTTCAACTCCAAATAATGTCAACGGAATTTATAAATCAACTAATGCAAATAACGGAAATGCCGGTACCTGGTCAAGAATTTTCTATATAGCAGAACATCAGAGACTTGAAATAGCTCTTGCACCATCTGATCCAAATTATATTTATGTTATGGCTGAAGGTACAGGTTCGGGAATGGATAATGGTGGCGGAATTTATCGTTCTACCGATGCAGGAGCAACCTGGTTTACAATCCCAATGCCAAATGATGATGAAGAAGGATTACCCGATAATGATATTACCAGAGGTCAGGCATTTTGGGATATGATTTTAAAAGTTGACCCCACAAATGCAAACAACGTTCTTATAGCAGGTATTAATATGTTCAGGAGTACAGATGCAGGTATAAATTGGACTCAAATATCTAAATGGACCGACAGCAGAGGTCAGGCTGCAAAACCATATTCTACAGTTCACTCCGATAATCATGCTATGGATTATGCTCCCGGAAACAGCTCAAGAGTAATCTTTGGAAATGACGGAGGAGTTTGGTATTGTGGTAATATTAATAATGCTGCTAATAGTGCTAATATTTTTCACAGAGTTAAAAACTTTAATGTTACACAATTTTATTCCTGTGCTGCAAATCCCGGAAATAATTCAAATAATTTTCTTGCCGGTGCTCAGGATAATGGAACAAATAAATTTTTAAATGTTGGAATAAATTCTACAACAGAAGCTCACGGTGGAGATGGTATGTATTGCTTTATTGACCAAGACGACCCAACAATTCAAATAGCATCTTATGTAAATAATAATTATTTTATTTCCAGAGATAACTGGATGTCCCAAACAAGCCTTTCTGCCGGAGAAGATGGAAGCTTTGTAAATCCATCAGATTATGATGATAGGGAAAATATTTTATATTCAGGTAAAAGTTATACTTCAATTCAGCGAGTTACTGGTGTTGGAACTAGTTATCCATCAGTATCATGGGTTGGTGTTACTCAACCAAATGGAACATCTCACATTAGAGTTTCTCCATATTCAACTGTTGGAACATCTACAGTTTTTTTAGGAACTTATGGAGGACGAATTTATAAATTGACGAATGCCCAATCTTCTTCACCATCTGTTTCAGGAGATATTAGTGGAACAATACCTACAGGAACCATTTCTTGTATAGAAATCGGCGCTTCTGAAAATCAATTATTAGTTACATTATCAAATTATGGAATAACCTCTGTTTGGCAAACAAACGATGGTGGAACAACATGGGCAAATAAAGAAGGTAATTTACCTGATATGCCTATCTGGTGGGCATTATATAATCCAGATAACAGAAGTCAGGTATTATTGGCAACAGAAGCAGGTATTTGGTCAACAAATGATGTAAATGCCTCAACACCAGACTGGCAGCCAACAAACACAAGTTTGGCAAATGTTAGATGCGATATGTTGCAATATCGTGCTTCAGATAAGGTTATAGCAGTTGCAACTTTTGGAAGAGGTTTATTTACAACTGATATTTTTTCTACTCCAACAGCTGATTTTGAGGCAGATAAATTAATATCATATATTGGAAGTAATATTCAGTTTTCTGATGGTTCATTAAAAGCATCATCATGGTCGTGGAATTTTGGAGATGGAAATACTTCAACACAAAAAAATCCAAGCTATGCTTATACTGCTGCTGGAATTTACAATGTTACACTTACAATCAATAGCGGTGCATCTACAAAAACAAAAAATGCTTATATTCAAATATTACCAACAAAAACACCACCTTATCTTGCTGCTGATGGTGGAAATTTTGAAACAAACGTAAATGACTTTAGTTCAACATCTTTAAAAGGGGAAATTAATTTATGGGAAAGAGGAGTTCCTGGCAATACATTAACAACTGTTAGCTCTGCTGTAAATGCATGGAAAACAGGATTAAATACAAATATTACCGATGGAAATTACACTTGTGCATTATTGTCTCCAAATTTTAATTTAAGTGCTGCCGGTCAGTATAAACTTAAATTTAAGAAAAGTATGGCAATTTGGTATTGCAACGGACCACATGCAGTTCAGGTACAATATTCGACTGATAAAGGAGCAACCTGGCAACGTTTAGGTTCTTATAATGATGCAAAAGGAACAAATTGGTACAACAAAGACCCAAATGATGCAAATTGTCCACTCAGTGTCAATCTTTTCAATGGCGAAAAAGAAGGATGGATAACTAACGTTAATAATCAAAATACCGAGTACGATTTATCGTCTTTAGTTGGACAGGCAAATGTTTCGTTCAGAATTGTTATGGATGTTTTTGCAGGTGGAGGCGCAGATGGCTATAAAGACGGTTTTATGGTTGACGATTTTGAAGTTACTTATCAGGGTACTACAGCTGATTTCACAGCTAATACACAATTATCGTATATTGCTAAATCAGTTCAATTTACCGATGCTTCAATTAATGCATCAAGCTGGTTGTGGGATTTTGGTGATGGTAATACATCTACATCGCAAAATCCAACAAATACTTACTCTGCACCAGGTAAATATACTGTTACATTATCTATAAACAGTGGATCATCTACAAAAACTAAAACTAATTTTATTCAAATTCTTCCAAATAAAAATATACCATATACTACTGCCGACGGTGGAAATTTTGAAACAAATGCCGATGATTATGGCTCAACTTCATTATTAGGAGGGCTTAATATTTGGGAAAGAGGTACGCCCGGAAATGTATTAAACATTGCTCCTTCTCCAACAAATGTTTGGAAAACAGGCTTAAATGTAAATGTATCTGACCCAAATTACGATTACAGATGTGCTCTTTATACACCTAATTATAATTTTAGTGTTGCCGGTACTTACACTTTGAAATTTACAAAAAGTATGAGATTCTGGTATCAAAACAATCCCTATGCTGTTCAGGTTCATTATTCTACAGATAAAGGAACTACATGGACACGTCTTGGTGCTTATAACGATGGCAATGGAGTAAACTGGTATAATAAAGACCCAAATGCTACAACAGGAGCTTTGGATGTTGCCCTTTTTGACGGAGAAAAACAAGGTTGGCTCACATGGGTTGACAATGAAAATACCGAATACAATGTGTCATTTTTATCGGGACAGTCAGATGTTACATTTCGTTTTGTAATAGATGTTAACGGAGGACTTACAGCTGCTGGTTATGGAGATGCTTACAAAGACGGTATTTTAATTGATGATTTCCAAGTTCTTGGACCACCTTCAGTTGTAGATGTTACAGCACCTGTTGTTTCTACTTTATCTCCTGCAAATGGTGCTACAGGTATTATTAGTAACTCTAATTTACTAATAACTTTCGACGAAAATATTCAGAAAGGAACCGGAAATATTGTTATTAAAGAAGGTGGCATTGCAACTCAAACAATACCAGTTGGAAATGCAAATGTTACTATAAGTGGAAAGGTATTAACTATTGACCCTGCTAATTTCACTAATGCTGCACAGGTAAATGTTGAAATGTCAACTGGAGTAATTAAGGATATTGCCGGAAACAATTTTGCAGGCTTAAACTCTACTGCATGGGTATTTACTATATCAAATCAACCTCCTGCATATTGTGCATCAAATGCCACAACAGTTGATGACGGAAAAATAGACCGTGTAGTTTTTAATACTATTGACAATAACACAACTGCTTCGGGATGTGTAAGCTATACCGATTTCACAAATCTATCAACCGATGTAGCTCCATTACAGGCAATTCCACTTTCTGTTACAATGGGAAGCTGCGGTGGCAGTTATTATAAAGATGTTAAAATTTTTATTGACTGGAATGGCGATGGCGACCATACCGATGCAGGAGAACTTGTTGGAACATCAAGCATTCATGGAAGCGGAACCTATACAACAACTGTTACAGTTCCTGCAAACGCTTCAGCAGGATATACAAGAATGCGTCTTGTATGTATGGAAAAAGCTACATCATTAACCGAACAGCAGTTTATTGATGCAATTCAACCTTGCGGAACTTATAGTTGGGGCGAAACTGAAGATTACACTGTCCATATTCTTTCTGATGTTCAAGCTCCTACAGCCACAACATATACCCCTGCAAATGGTTCAGCAGATATTACAATAAGTAGTAACTTAACTGTTGTTTTTTCTGAAAATATCCAAAAAGGAACAGGGAACATTATTATTAAGGAAAATTCTGTAACAACTCAAACAATTCCTGTTACCGATGCAGGTGTAACTGTTTCAGGAAACACACTAACAATAAATCCTTTAGATTTTTCAAATGGTGTAAATGTTAGCATAGAAATGGCGGCTGGAGTTATTAAAGATATGGCAAACAATAGTTTCGCAGGTATTTCAGCAGCTCAGTGGGCATTTACTACAGTTCAACCAGATATTATTTTAGCAGATTTTACTACAAATAAATCGCAAGCTTGCGATGGTCAACAGGTTACATTTACAAATCAATCAAGTGGAACAGTAAATACTTATGCATGGAATTTTGGTGATGGTGCAACTCCGGCAAATGCAAATACCGTAGGACCACATGTTGTAACATACAGTACGGCAGGAATGAAGACAGTTTCTTTAGCTGTAACTGGTCCGGCCGGTTCAAATACAGCTACAAAAGCTTCGTTTGTAAATGTTTTCAAAGTTTCTCTTTCATCTACAGTTACAAATATTTTATGTAATGGAGCAAGTACCGGTTCTGTTTCTTTAACTTCAACCGGTGGAACAACACCTTATGCTTACGCTTGGAGCAATTCACAAACTACCTCTGCAATAAGCAACATAACTGCTGGAATTTATACTGTTACAGTTACCGATGGATTATCATGTAGTGCAACAGCTTCTTATTCTGTAACTCAGCCAAATGCAATTGCTGTTACTATTTCTAAACAAACCAATATCAGTTGTTTTGGTGGTAATAATGGTGCATTAGAAATTACAACTGCTGGAGGTTTAGCCCCATATACTTATAATTGGTCAAATGGAAGTACTTCTCAAAATATCAGTAATTTATCTCTTGGAACATATACTGTTACAGTAAAAGATGCTAATAATTGTACAAAAACTGCGTCTGAAATTATTACACAACCAAATCAATTGACCGCTTCAATTGCAAGTTCAACTAATCCAACATGTGGAACAAATAGTGGAAGCATAACAACTTCTGTTACAGGAGGAACTGCACCGTATTCAAATTTATGGTCAAATGGTGCTACATCTGCAAACTTAAATAATTTAGGTGCAGGTTCATTTACATTAACAGTAACCGATTCAAAATTATGTACTGCAACTACAACTGCAACATTAACACCTCCGGGTGCTCCAACTTTAACGATTGGCTCAAAAACAAATGTCAGTTGCTTTGGCGGAAATAATGGAATTATAAATACTGTTGTTACAGGCGGAACATCTCCATATACTTACAATTGGTCGAATGGTGGAACTTCACAAAATGCAACTGGTTTAATCGCAGGTAATTATTCAGTTACAGTAAGCGATGCAAGTTCTTGTACTTATGTATTAACATCATCAATTACGCAACCAGCCGATTTAACAGTTACACTTGCATCGAAAACTGATGTTAGTTGTAATGCCGGAAATAATGGTGCAATAAATATTACAGTTGCCGGAGGAACTTCTCCTTATACATATAACTGGTCGAATGGTAAAACAACTCAAAATAATACAGGAATATCGGCAGGTACATTTAACGTTACTGTTACTGATAATAATGGTTGTACAAAAACAGCTTCATTCACTATTACTCAACCAGATGCAATTACAATTGCAATTAAAACAATACAACATGTTACTTGTAAAGGTGGTGCAAACGGTAGTGTTTCATTCAACATAACAGGGGGTACTCAACCTTATACATATAACTGGTCAAATACAACTCCTCCACCACCATTAAATGGAACTGGAGGAATTACTTTAGTACAAAGCT
>MENC01000021.1:5704-15831 GCA_001768155.1 Bacteroidetes bacterium GWA2_30_7 | reverse complement strand
ATTATTCAGAAAAAATAAAAAAGGATTTGAAAAAATTTATTCGGGAAAATTTTCATCGTTTGAATTATTAGAAACATACGCCGATAAGGTAGAGCAAATATTAACATTAACAAATCAAATTGGTGAAGAAACATCACATATTTATTTATATAAAAACGGTAAACTTGTTTTCGATACTTTAAAATTTGAAATTGCCGAAGGTGGTACAGATTTTTATAGTAATGGCGAAACAATTTTTATTCTGAAATCGAAAACCGATAATTCATATTATGTATTTAATCTGATTACAAATCAAACACATAAGATTTTTTCAAACAGTTATAATCCAGAATTTGATTATTTCAACGAAACTCCGGTAATATATATCTATAGAGATAATGAAAATAAAGAAGCAGGAAGTGTTGATATTTTAGCCGTTAATACAGGTGAAACTCTCGAAAATATAAATCTTTATACCGAAAATAATTTTCAATTATATTTTGTTGCTCAAAAAATGTTTTATTCCTTTGAAAATGAAAATGGTGAGTTGCATATTTATAATGCAAAGAAAGAATTGATAAAGTAACTTATGAATTTAATAAAAATTACTTTTATCCTGTAAAAATTTTTAAAAAGAAAGAAACGCATGATTATATTACGTCCCTAAGGGACTAAAATTTAATGGTATAGCTTTATTATCTACCAATATTCAGTTCCTAACGGAACAGTCCCAGAGGGACGAAATATTTATTTAGCGTAATAGTGAATAAAAATTTAAATTAATTAACCAAAATAAACGATTATGAAAAAAACAATCTTAATCTTAACATTTGCAATTTTGTTTGCATTAAATCAGACTGAAATTTTTGCCAAAAATTATTGCAATTCAGGAGGTTCTGTTACAGCCGGAAGCGGAAATGAATCAAGTGAAGTAAATGTTAAAACTGCAACAGGTTATTACAACCGTGCAATTGCCGAATTTGGCTATGGAAATATTCCGGCAGCTATTGAAAATATGAATAAAGCAATTGAACTAAAACCCGATTACGGCGATGCATTATCGTATCGTGGATATTTTTATAAACTACAAAATCAAAATGATAAATCAATTAGTGATTATCTTGCAGCAAATAAAATAAAAAACAATATTAATGGATATTTTACAGCTGTTCCTTATGCACTAACAGGCAATAAAGACGAAGCTTTCAAATGGTTAGACATTGCAATTGCCGGACCCGATAATAAACCCTCATTAGATGCAATTATTAACGATAAAGACCTCGAAAGCTTACACAGCGACCCACGCTGGAATACATTTATCAAAAAAGATTGGTTCAGTGCTTACGAGAAATTAATTAATGAAGGAAATAATAAAATCACTGCAAATGATTTAGACGGAGCATTATCTGTTTGGAATAAAGCCATTGAAACTGAGCCTAAAAATGATATAGCTTATGGACAGCGAGCAATTACTTACATAAGAAAAGGCGATGCCGAAAATGCAATGAAAGATTTGAACGAAGCCATACGTTTAAAACCCGAAAATTCAACTTATTACGGAAACCGAGCATATATTTACAAAGAACTTGGAAAAAACAAAGAAGCATTGTCCGATTATGACAAAGCAATTCAACTCGACCCACAAAATATGGTTTATGCCGACCGTGCAATTATAAAAGAAAAAATAAATATGAGCGACCCATCTGTAGCCGATGATTTAAAAACTCATCTGGATGCCTACTATAACGACGATTTTTATTCATTTTATCTCGGTACAAATTATTTTATAAACAATAAAATGAACGAATCAATAAATTATTTGAGTAAAGCAATTTCAATTAAGCCCGAAGGAGATTATTATTTAATGCGAGGCAAAGCATATTTTGCTAATAAAGAAATAGATAAAGCAATAAATGATTATGGCGAAGCAATAAATATTAAAAACGATGATGGCGAAGCATATTATTTTAGAGGAACAGCAAAAGGCGAAAAACTTGACAAAGATGGAGCTTGTTCAGATTGGCGTAAAGCCGAAAGCTTAGGCTATAAAGACCCAAATGGCTATATCAGAGATATTTGTAAATAAATTTAATTAATTTTAAAACAATGAAAAACAAAATTAAATCAACCCTAATGTTATGTTGCTTATTAGCAATTGCTTTCACACATGTAAATGCACAGTTAGATACTGCAACTTGTCGAAAAGAAATAAAGGATGTGTTAGAAGATGCCAAAAATAGCTTTGCAATTAATCAGGGAGAATTTGCATTCGACAGCGAAGATAAATATTATCAATATTATACTTCAAAAACAATGTTAGGGGGAAATGCATATATTCAAACCCAGCAAAATATCAGTGATAGCGGTAAAGTTTTAGTTTGTTTTTACGATTGGACTAATACTGATATTTTACTTGCCAGTAGTATATATTTAACAGTTATTCTCGAAGAATTAAACGCAATGAATGAAACATGGAAATATAGAGCAAAAGATTATACCAGCGAGAACGGAAATAATGTTACCGAACTAACAGATATGGATTACAATTATATATTAGAAGTAATATCTTTTAAAGATAACACAGGGATGACAATTAAATTTTATTCCAAAGGAATAGCAAATAAAAAAAATAACGCAAATGCACAATTAAACCCTATAATATTCCCTTCACAACGATATAATATATCTAATCTTGACTTTTCACTTGATGGAAAAATTGCAGTTGCTTCTGCCGGAGAATTAGAACTATTAGGAACCAAAATGATGATGGGTTCTACAAATATTTACAACATTAATAAAAATGAAATAAAATCAACATCAGCACCTTCAGTTACTGTAATTTTTAGCCCCGATGGTAATAAGTTTTTAACTTCAGTTATGCCAGGCGGACTTTTCCCGCTTGATGTTACCGAATATAATGTTAACGATACTAATTCATTAGCATTAACAGAGTTAATTCAAAATGATTTTGCCCCCTATTCACTTTTATATTCTGCCGACGGAAATAAAATTATTACAACCTGTTCAGGTGGTTTAGTTTACATTTTTGATAAACCAACAAAGAAACTTCTAAAATCTATTAAAATTGCACAAAACGATGGAGAATATGTTGAAGATATGTTCATTTTAAAAAACAACAAAACTCTTATTACTACTTGCAAATCACTACTTCAATATTGGGATTTAGAATCTGGAAATGAACTAAAAAAACTAACTTCCGACAATGGAGCCTTTTCGAGTTGTGCAATTAGTGCCGACCAAAAAACAATGATTACAAACGACGAAAAATTATTAAAAATCTGGGATATAGAAAAAGGCGAAATTAAAACATCATTCGAAACCATAGAACCATTTAGCAGTGCAGTTTCACCCGATGGTTCGTTAATAGCACTGGGTTATCGCGGAGGTTTTTATGTTTACAATAATACCGGAAAACTTCTCAAAACATACATAAGAACAAAATTAGATACATTTAATGCACTCGCTTTTTCGCCCGATGGAAAATATCTTGCAGTAGGTACAAATAGAGGAGAATTAGTATTATTTTCTAATTCAGAATTAACTCAATAAATTATAACACTATAAGATGAATTTTAAAATCTAAAGTTATGAACACAAAAAATATAATTAAAATTTTTATTGTTGAAGACAGTAATGTATTTACACAAGCACTTAAAATCGACATTGAAAAAGTATTTGAAAACAAGCACATTCAGATACATACATTTGAAACAGGAGAAAAGTGTATTAAAAAGTTTAAAGAAATTAAACCTCAAATAGTAATACTCGATTATAATCTGAATAGTAAAAGTTGTGATGCAGCAGACGGAATTACAGTTTTAAAATGGTTAAAAAAGGAAAGAAAAGAAACTTATGTAATTATGCTAACAAATGAAGATAATATTGATATTGCTTACACTTCATTTTTGCAGGGGTCTTCCGATTATATAGTTAAAACCGAATCCAAATTCCATAAAATTAATAATTCATTATTAAATCTCTTTCGATTGATGGAGTCAAAGAAATTAGTAAAACAACATAGACAGTTACTTTTTGGAGTATGTATATTTTTTGTATTAGTAATTTGTTTATTTATAGCTATTAAGATATTTAATCCTGAGTTTTATGAATAAAAAATTATACCAAAATACTAAACTAAAATGTTCTAATTTCTCTCGTTCACAGTATTATAGGCTTTTTTATTTTATCACAAAATATTTGAAGGAGTATTTGAATATTTGAAAATCAAATAAATATTAGACATTGTTAAATTGTTGCTACGCAGTATAATCCTAAAATTCTAAATTTAGACATCCTGTAAATCCTGTCAAAAAAATAAACTGTTAAATAATTAATATCAATCAAATGAAAATCACAACCATAACTTTTTTAGCTTTATTATTTGTTTTTTCATCGTTTGTAAACAGCAAAGATAATTCTGATAAAAAGACAATTACCTTTTGGTTAAAAGGAAAATGGGAAGGAATAGGAAATCAGATTGATGGTGCAACGTGGGAAGTGAAATTAAATGTAAAATCAAAGTTTAAAATTTCTGTAGAATATCCCGATTTAAGTTGTAAAGGAATTTGGGAAATTGTAAGCGAAACGGATAATGTAATTAATTTAAAAGAAAATATAACTAAGAATAATAGTGGAAGATGCGACCAGGGTGTAGAGCTTGTAGTGGAAAAAGTTTCAGATAAAGAAGTGATTGTAAACTTCTTTTTAAAAAGCTATTCTGAAAAATCAATTGCAAAAGCAACATTAAAAAAAGTGTAATTCAAAAAACTTTGAAAAAGACAAAAAACGTAGAATGAAAAAAAGAAAAGAGAAAGCGAGAATAACAAACAAGAACTTCAAGCAATTCTTAACTTTGTGCCTTTGAGCCTTTGCGGTGTATTGAGCGAAGTCGAAATATGGCAAAAAAAATTTAAACAAATAAATTATGAAAAAATTAATTCTAACCGTAGCATTTTTAGCAATTAACATCTTAACTTTTGCCGACTCACCATTGACATCAACACCATTTTATAAAGCTTACGAAAATATCGAAGCAGTAAAACATGCTTTAGAAAAAGGTTTGGATAAAACGACTTTGGATTTTTTATGTAATAAAGAGTCTTCGATTGTAGAAAAAATAGCAGTAATAAATTCTTTAAGCTGGGGAAACGAAACTAATATTTCGATTTTTGAAAAGTATTTACTCGAAAATATAAAAGGATTGAACGCAGAGGTTTTTACCTTTCTTAAAACCGTTTCAAATGAACCGCCTGCCGAAACTGAACAAACCCAATTACTTACAGCCGACGAACTTATTTGTTGGGCATATTTGCAAACCATGGGCGATTACAATAAACCCAATCTTGGCATGAAAGCCTCACATCTTGCATATTCCAGAGACAAAGAAAGTATGGCTCACATGGTGCCTTATGCACTAATGGCTTCGCAAAATATGTTTGAAACAAGTTGGTGTAAAGTTTATCAAATCTCACATACCATGTTAGTTGAAACAGAATATTCTAAAAACAAAATTTCGGATGATGCATTAAAAATTATCATGGATTATATTAATCTTTACAAAGAAGAATGTAAATAATTTTTTTTAACCTTTTCATTAACAGTAATAAGAACAATTATTAATAAGAGAATAAATCAGAAAATTTAGATTATTAATTACATATTAATATAATTTAAAAAAATGAGTCAAACTTATTTACTTTCAATCAAAATAATATTCTACTTTATAATTTTTTGTTCATTTCAAGGATTTACTCAAATACCTATCTTTCAGACAATAAATAAAGTAATACCTTTTCAGCAAGATTCACTTTGGGGTTTAAAAGATACTTCAACTTCACAAATAATAGTTCCTCCAAAATATCAGGAAACAGTGTATTTTATAATTGTATATGAAAAAAAAGATACAAACATTATTACAGAAACAAATTTTCTTGTTAAACTAAACAAAAAATATGGTTTTATTGATAAAACCGGAAAGCAAATCGTCCCTTTTATTTACGATTATGTTGAATCAGAATGCTGGGAAAGGAACAGAAGGGCAATGGTTTTTAAAGGAACACTCGGAGGTGAATACAATACTCCGAAAGAAGGATTATTTGGATTTATAAACCCCGAAGGAAAAGAAGTAATCCCATTAATTTATAAAGAAGCTCAAATTTTTTTTAATGGTTATACTTACGTAAAGAAAGATTCTCTTTTTGCATTTATTGATACAAGTGGTAAATTAATCACTCCTTTTAAATATCAAGATGCCAACATCTTTTGCAAAGAAGGTTATGCAAGAGTAATGAACAATGGAAAATTCGGAGTTATTGATACAACCGGAAACGAAATTATTTCATGTAAATATGATTGGATACACGGATATGATAATATGATGTTAAGTATTAATTATGGGCTATTTACTGCAAAGAAAAATGAGGAATCTGTTCTTATAAATACAAAAGGAAAAGAAGTATTATCTACTTTTTATGAATATAAAATACCAGTTTGTGAAAATTTAATTGCAGTAGCAGATACAAAAAAAAAGTGGGGCTTTCGTAATTTTTCAGATAAAGAGATAGTTCCATGTAAATATGATTTCATAAATATATATTATATTGATAGTTTTATTTGGGTATTTGTCGGTAAATGTGATGATTATTTCAGTGCAGGAATAGGAAAATGGGGGCTTATAAATATTGAAGGAAAAGAAATTGTAGAACCCAAATATGATGAATATAGAAATTTTCAGGAAGGATTAGCCACAGTTTATCAAAATGGTAAATGGGGTTATATTGATAAAACCGGAAAAGTAATTATTGAATTTAAATTCGATGAAGCCGAAAGTTTTGAAAACGGTAAAGCAAAAGTAACAATTGATAATAATGTTAAAATTATAGATAAATCAGGTAAAGAAGTGTTGCCATAAATTCCTGCTTTTAGTAATGTAATCTCTAAAATTTTCAAAATAATCAGACAAATATCCTCTTGAGAAACAATTCCTAATCAGTTATTTTTTTTGATTTAAATTAATTCTTTTTAATTTTACTCAATCAAAAAATGAAATTTTTCAAATTATACTACATCATTTTTAAACATTATTATTTATAAATTAAATTTAAAACAAATGACAAAAAGAACAAATTTATTGATTTACCCAATTGTTTTAATTGGATGTTTTATATTATTTAATCTTGGTTGTAAGAAAGATAAAACCGAAGAACCCACACCAACAGTTACAGTACCTGTTTTAACAACATCAACCTCAAGTAGTATTACACAAACTTCAGCTAACAGTGGCGGAAATATAACAAGCGATGGTGGAGGAGCAATTACTGCAAGAGGAGTTTGCTGGAGCACTTCACAAACACCAACCACTGCCAATAATAAAACAACCGATGGTACTGGAACAGGAAGTTTTACAAGCTCAATTTCAGGATTAACAGCAAACACAACTTATTACGTTAGAGCTTATGCTATAAATAGTGCAGGAACAGGTTATGGAAGCGAAGTTACGTTCACTACATTGCAAGTTGGAAGTATAGTAGTACCTGTATTAACAACTACAACTGTTACCGATATCACTAAAAATTCGGCAGCAGGAGGAGGTAATATTACTAACGATGGCGGAGCATCAGTTACAGCAAAAGGAGTTTGCTGGAGTACAGCACAATCACCAAGCACTGCCGACAATAAAACAACCGATGGAACAGGCACCGGAAGTTTTACAAGTTCAATTACTGGATTATCAGTATATACAACATATTATGTTAGAGCATTTGCCACTAATAGTGCAGGAACAGCTTATGGAACTGAAGTTTCGTTCACAACGTTGCAAGACGTAAGCGTAGTAGTTCCAACATTAACCACTACACAAATTACAAATATTACTCAAACAACAGCTACCGGAGGAGGCGATATAACAAGTAATGGCGGAGCATCAGTAACAGCAAGAGGAATTTGCTGGAGTACAAATCAGTATCCTGGAATTACCGATAATATAACCTCAGACGGTTCAGGAACAGGAACTTTTACAAGCTCATTAACCGGATTAACCGAAAATACTATTTATTATGTTAGAGCTTATGCTACCAATAGCGCCGGAGTAGCTTATGGAACACAAGTAAATTTTAAAACTCAGCAAACAAGTGGTGGAAATACAGTAACAGACATAGATGGAAATGTTTACACTACTGTTACAATTGGTACACAAGTTTGGATGGCAGAAAACCTTAGAGTAACAAAATATCGTAATGGAAATCCCATAACAAATATAACTGATAATACTCAATGGAGTAATCTTGCCGATGGAGCATATAGTACTTACAATAACGATGCTAATAATGCCCCTGTTTATGGACATCTGTACAATTGGTTCGCAGTAAACGATAGCCGAAATATTGCACCAGCAGGATGGCACATTCCTACAAAAACCGAATGGACAACTTTAACCACTTATCTCGGAGGAGCAAGTGTAGCAGGAGGAAAACTTAAAGAAACAGGATTTATCCATTGGAATAGTCCAAATACCGGAGCTACAAATGAAAGTGGATTTACAGCAGTTCCAAATGGTTCACGTTACGTTAATGGTTCATTCTATTATTTGGGGATTCTTAGTAATATATGGACAGCCACTGAATCAACTGCAAATGCTACATGGCTTATAACTATGGGGTCAGGTTATAGCTATGTTGACTATACTTATGACGATAAAAAACTTGGTTTCGCAGTACGATGTGTTAAAGATTAATATATAGTGTCTCTAAGAAAACGATGAGTTTTTAGAAATAACAAATTTCAATCTTCAAAAATCAAATAAATCACAAATAACATTTCGGCAAACTCAATGCACCGCAATTATTTAATATTCAAACGGTTTTGAAAATTGGAATTTATTTGACATTTGTTTTTTGTATTTTGGCGTTTTCTTACTAACACTATATATTCAAATCCCACCTCTCTTGCTTGCTCTGAGAGAAGCGGTCATTAAGCGTAGCCGAAATGTCGAAGGGTTAAGTGAGGTGAGTTAAACAAAATAACTGAAATGAGCAACTAACTAAATTAAAATAAAAAAGGACAAAAAATTTACAAAATTTGTTGGAATACACACTCCGAATGGAGTATCGAAACCGATAAAAATGGAAAAATCACAAGAGGAGCTATTTGGAATACTGAATTAGAATGGACAAATAATAACGAACTTGGAAAACTTAATGAATTTGTTATAAGTTTGGATTTTAATTATTAATAATTCGATATTATATTGTTTTTATCTACAAAATTAAATAAAAGTTCAGTTATAACGTATAGGAAAATAAAAATTCCTATTGGTATAACTATTTCAATTTTACTATCGTAAACCAATTAAGAAAGAGCATATCTCCTTCTCTAATCTCTTCATTTTAAAATGAATAAATAAAAAATAAAAAATTAAAGGTATAATTACTCCTAATAATAATATTATAAGAATGAGTAAAAAATTACCAGTTCTTGATGGAATATTTCCAATCACATAAATATTTTTTTTATCAAATATTATATTAGCTCCAATAACTCTATTTTTTTTTATAACTATAAAATCTTTACTTCTTTCATTAAAAGTATATTGCTTAAAATTTTCTATTAATTTTTGTTTTACAAGCCTAAAATCAGAAATAATATCATTTAGAGGGACTTTCATTATTTAAGAATTTTTTAAAATCATAAAAATACAAGGTCTTTTATTTAAATCAATCTTTACTTTTTTCCATTCACTTATTGTTTTTGTATAAATTTCTTCAGTTTCGAGAGTTATATCAACAGCAACACTTAATAAAGTATTGCTATTACAAATATTCAATAAGTCGTTAAATAAATGAGTGTTACGATATGGAGCTTCAATAAATATTTGAGTTTGCTTGTTAATAAAAGAGTTTCGTTCGAGTAAACTTATTGTCTTTTGTCGTTCTATTTGTTTTACAGGAATATATCCATTAAATGCAAAATTTTGTCCATTCAGACCAGAAGCCATTAAAGCCAAAAAAATAGATGATGGACCTGATAATGGAACCACATTGATTCCTTTTTCGTGAGCAAGTTTTACAATAATATTTCCAGGGTCGGCAATGCACGGAGTTCCTGCTTCTGAGAGCAATCCAATATCAACA
>MENC01000021.1:0-5684 GCA_001768155.1 Bacteroidetes bacterium GWA2_30_7 | reverse complement strand
CAATAAATATTCTTATTTTACTAATTACATTGATGTTATATACAGGAATAACTTTTTCTATTTCAGAATCGCCAATTGTTGTAGGAATTAAATAAAGTTTACCAAACATAGCCTAAATTGATTACAAACAAATTTAAACATTTAATCTTATGACTTACTTCTAATACTAAAAAAAGGTCAAAAAAATAATTATTTATCAAGAACATGAGTAATTTTTCTTAAAATTGATTTTAATATTCAATTTTAAATTTGTAATTTTTGTAAAGTATTGGTTTATAACGTTAATGTTTTATTAATGCACCACTTGATTTTAATTGATTTTCAATTATTTTTGGCGGTGAACCATTAAGAATTATATCTCCAGTACCAAAAATACTATATTCAAATTCTTTCAAAACAGTAACTTCGCAATTTCCCTTTGAGCTATTTTCGACTAGCGCATAATTTGTTATTAAGTTTTTAGCATCTATCGACATAATTGCAAAATTCCATAATTTTATTTTCTCTGTTTTACCATATAACGTTAGTTTTCCACCACAAGGAAAATCATTCCAATAATAAAATTCATTGCAGTTCAATTCAAGGTTTGCCTGATTTGCTTTGCTTGATAAAACTAACCCTATTACATCAGAAGTAATTGCAGATAAAGTATTTATATTACATGTTTGTTTTGCAACTATCATTCTTAATGGTTTTGAATTAATATATAACTCAACTTTGTTTTTTGTTGGAGTTAACCATTTTAATTTCTGCTTATTACTTATTTTAAGGATATTATCTTCGATATAGAATGTTATATTTTCAATAATATTTTTATCTCCAACAATATTAATCGAATAATTAGAATCTTCATTAAGATACACATCAAAAGTACTATTTAATTCAATTCTATTAAATGGTGTTAATGTATAATATTTATTATCTTTTAAGTTATCTTTTTTGCAAGAACTCAGAAATAAAGCAGTAATAAAAATTATTAATATTATTTGAAATTTCATTTTTTAAAATTTAAATCCTACGCCTAACTCTGGATAATCCAATATTTGTAAATGCGATTTCATAGAAAGTTGTAATGAAATATTTTTAGTAAGCCAATATTTAATTATTCCTTTGTTATATATTGATTTATTATCCAATTTATCGGTTAATAATAAATAAATTCCTTCTTGAATTATCACGTTAAATCTATTATATACAAATATTTGCGATAAGTGTATTCCTGATTTAAAACTATACACGTTTTTAAATTCTTTTTCTGCATTAATTAATTGGCTTTTTAAAGAAGAATCATAAAAAAAATCAATTCCTGTACCTAAATTAAAAGTACGAAAATATTCTCTATTTGCTTCTAATGAGATAGAAGAAGTTAAAAAATATCCCGAAGTTAATGCACGAGTATGCTTTCCTCCAACGTTAAAAAAGCATTCGAAATTATTTTTCTTTACATGCGATTGAATCTCATGTTTTTGTTTCGCAGATATTTTCCCAATTCTATAACTTAAACCTCCATAAGCAGTTACGTAATTTATCCCTAAATTTGGTTCACTTGAATTAGCATTAGAAAAATGGTCGAACGATAAGCCTAAATTAAAATCAGCCTTTTTTGATATTACATAGCTTGTTCCAATTCTAAAATTAAAATGAATATTAAAATGTGAACCAATTGCTACGTTTAGATAATTATTTTCGAGTTCAAATTTACGGGTAGTATAGCTTATTCCAATTCCGGTTCTATTATACAAACAAAATCTCGTTTTATTGATAATTTTTATTTTAAAAAAATAGTTTAATGATGTTTCTTTACCAAACACGTTATCATTTCCGAGCGATGAATAAAATAATGATATTCCATATTCAGGATAATTAAACAATTGCTCCCAATAATTTTTTCCACGTGTTTCTTTAATCAGACACAAATCAAATGAACGAATATAATCGTCTGTTATATAAGAAATAAATTGATATTCAGGCAAATTAAACCCATAATGATAATTCAACATTATTTTTAAATCATCTGATGGTTTTGACTGAGAATTAGATTTTAATGTAACTAAAAATAAAATGCTAAAAATTAAGACTTTAAAACAATTGTTATTTATTGTAAAACGATACATTAAAAAGACTCAATAATTTGATTGTTATTAATTAATATTCGAATGAAGAATAAAATTTGTCAAATGTACAAAGATATTATTCAAAAAAATTTTTTATATCAAAAAGCACATTATTGTAGTAAAATATACGAATTAATTTATCAATAGTTTTGCTAATTTATTTTAAGACTATTGTAATTTGTCAAATTGTTCATTAATTTTTTATAATGGCAACCAAATTTATTTATTTTTACCACAATTTTAAAAAAGAATTAGAATAATATTTACTCATATTTAAAGGTTTTTTATAAAAAAAAATTGTGTAAGTCTGTCTAATCCAAATCATCTGAGTTCTATTAACGGTAAATTACAAAATAAAAAAATGATTAGAAAACTCTTCTTAACTTTAATAATAATACTCTCAATAACAATACTATATGCTCAAACAGGAAGTATTAAAGGATTTGTTTACGATAAAGAAAATGGTGAACCTGTAATTTTTTGTAATGTGTATCTTAAAGGTGGTATGTATGGAGCTGTAACAGATGTTAACGGATATTTCAATATAACTAAAATAAAACCTGGCAGTTATACCCTAATGGTTTCATATATTGGTTATGACTCGTTAGCTGTAAAGATTACTTTAAAAGAAAATGATATAATTACACAAAAGCTACAAATAAATAAATCGTCTATTAAACTTGATGACGTTACTGTTTCTGCCGACCGTCAAGAAATGAAAACAGACGTTAGAACTTCTGTTGTAAAAATTTCACCAAAACAAATTACACAGATACCTTCAATTGGTGCTCAACCAGATATTGCACAATATTTACAAATTCTTCCGGGAGTAATTTTTACAGGCGACCAAGGAGGGCAATTATACATAAGAGGTGGTCCTCCTATAGAAAACAAAGTGTTGCTTGACGGTATGATTATATATAATCCATTTCATTCAATCGGACTATTTTCGGTATTCGATACAGATGTGATAAGAAATGTAGATGTATTTACAGGTGGGTTTGGTGCCGAATATGGAGGTAGAATATCATCAATTATGGATATAACAACCAGAGATGGAAATAAAAAAAGAATCGGAGGCAAAATTTCAGGCGATACTTTTGGTTCAAAATTGCTCTTAGAAGGTCCTTTATTTAAACAAAACAAAGAAACCGGCGGAAGTTCTTCATTTATGCTTTCAGGCAAAACTTCTTATCTAACTCAAAGCTCAAAACTATTTTATTCTTATATAGATACAGCTGGTTTACCATTCAACTTTACCGATTTTTATGGCAAAATTTCGTTAAAT
The DNA here is from genome assembly GCA_001768155.1 of Bacteroidetes bacterium GWA2_30_7. Taxonomy (GTDB): domain Bacteria; phylum Bacteroidota; class Bacteroidia; order Bacteroidales; family GWF2-33-38; genus GWA2-31-9. The sequence goes on along the minus strand of MENC01000021.1, from coordinate 2,282 downwards.
GGTCAAAATGGCAGTAAATTTAATTTATTTGGTTTCAAATTTAACGATAATGTAAAATATAAAGCTGTTTCTGATTTAAACTGGGACTCTTATGGTTTTGGTACAAATATTATTGTTGTACCCGCTGGTTCGTCAGTTCTTATTAAATCAAATTTATCATACTCACGTTATATTATTTCTTTAAAAGAGTTAGACGATAAAGAACGTAATAGTATGGTTAATGGCTTTAATGTAGGTTTAGGATTTTTATATTATTTTGGTAAAAATGAATTTACTTACGGATTTGAGGTTAACGGATTTAAAACCGATTTTAATTTTTATAACAGTATTGGTCGCAGAATATGGCAAATTGATAATACAACAGAACTTGGAGCATATTTCAAATATAAAATGAATATTAAAGAAAAATTATTACTTGAACCAAGTTTACGATTTCAATGGTATGCTTCGCTTTCAAAAATATCTCCCGAACCTCGTTTAGGAATTAAATATAATATAAATGAAAAACTTCGAGTAAAATTTGCCGGAGGAATGTATAGCCAAAACTTAATTAGTGCAAATTCCGATAGAGATGTTGTAAACTTATTTTATGGATTTTTATCAGGACCGGATGCTGGTAATCTTCAAGCCGAATTTGATGGCAAACCTGTAAAACATTCATTACAAACTTCGATTCATTATATTTCTGGTTTTGAATATGATATTTCAAATAAAATTACTTTAAATATTGAAGGTTATTATAAAAATAATACTCAGTTAACAAATATCAACCGTAATAAATTGTATGATGATGTTGCTGCTAATACAAAAGAACCCGATGTTTTGAAGAAAGATTTCATAATAGAAACCGGAAGGGCTTATGGTGTTGATTTTCTTGCTAAATACGATTTCAAGCGTACTTATTTCTGGGCAGTTTATTCTTTAGGTTTTGTCGAAAGATACGATGGTTATGTTACATACAATCCTCACTTTGACAGAAGACATAATGTTAATCTTGTTGCATCACATACATTTGGAAAGAATTTAAATTGGGAATTTAGTGCAAGATGGAATTTAGGCTCTGGCTTTCCGTTTACTCAAACACAAGGATTTTACGAAAAAGTTCCATTTAGTGAAGGCATAAGTACCGATTACACAACAAGTAACGGAGAATTAGGTATTATGTATGGTGAACTAAATCAAGGAAGATTACCTTATTATCATAGGCTTGATGCAACTTTGAAAAAGTTTTACGAATTTGGAAAACATTCCCGACTCGAAATTGTTTTAAGTGTTACAAATTTATATAATCGACAAAATATTTTCTATTTCGACAGAGTGAAGTACGAAAAAGTTAATCAACTTCCTTTAATGCCTACACTTGGATTTAGTTTGATTTTTTAGAAGAAGAAGATAGAAGATAGATATTAGGGGTGTTTACTGATACTGGAGGGTGTTGGATTGAGGAGGCAAGAAAATTTAGACAGAATTGGATTTTATAGGATTAAGAGTTATTGCTTTCTTTTTAAAAATATATCGCCAAATGTATCCCAAACTCCCTTGTTATTTTTTGTAGTTGAATGAAATTGCCAAGTATCGGTTTTATTGTCGTAAATAAATTTATTTATGAAAGGTCCTTCAGGATATTCAAATCTAAACTCTATGCTTTGTTCTGATTTTAATCCATAACCTAATGTTTCGGAAAAACGTCCGCCAAAATTGTCTAACCAATGCATAACATAACGTTCACTTAAACAGTCGTAACCAATAAAAACTTTTGCTGTATATTGTGGTTGTAAAGCTGTATCGGCTAAAGTTAATACTGCAAATTGATGGTTTAATTCCCAGCTTACCGAGATGTTGTAAACTACATTATCGCCACCAATTTTACCTGAAGCTGTCCAGCTTCCAATTATTTTATCTATTAGTTTGTCTTCAAAGAGTTTTTCATTACATTTTAAAACGGTTTGTCCAAACGTTATTTTTACTGCAAATAATGATATAAAAAACAATGTTGTTAAAAAAAATATTTGTTTCATTTTATTTTAATTAATTTCTCTCCATTAGTAATATAGTAGTTAATCGCTTTCTCCCACCAAATCATACTGTCGTTAAACTCTTTATCCAACTTTTCCTGCATCCACTTACTTTTAATGTCATTGAGGGCGGTATATTGATAAGAAATGTTTGAAGTTGTAGTTCCATTGCCATTATTGAGCAAAGATATATTTATTTTAACGACTTCTTCGTTTGGAGTAAATCTCACAAATTCAATTTTACAATTAACACTGTCATGTTCAGTT
>MENC01000020.1:8668-18595 GCA_001768155.1 Bacteroidetes bacterium GWA2_30_7 | reverse complement strand
GGCGACCCTGCTGAACTAATTACTCGATATGCGTTACCTAAATTGTACAAACTAGAACAAGAATACGGAAGCTTTATAACAGGAACTATAAAAAAAGGCTTTAAGAAGAAAACTTCTGACGAATTAAAAGTTACTCGCAAAGTTTTTTCCGTAAAGGGTGGTTTGTCTAGCTTAACAGAAGCACTTTACAAATTATCTGGAAAAGATAGTTTTATACTTGGTGTTTCAGATTTAAAACCGGAATATAAGGAGGGAAAATTTCATATTTCTTTTTCAAATTCACAAAACGAAAATATTACTATTATAGCAAACAAATTAATTACTACTTCAGGAGCATTTTCACTTGATACTTTATTAACTTTCATAGATAACGAGTCGTTATCAAAAATAACAAATCTTAAATATGCAAACGTTGTTGAAGTAATTTTGGGATTTAAAAATTGGAATGGAATGAACCCCGATGGATTTGGCGGATTAATTCCATCAATAGAAAAACGAGATTTGCTTGGAGTTCTTTTTATGTCTTCTTTATTTGCAAATCGCACACCCGAAAATGGAACTTTATTTACCTTATTTTTGGGTGGAATGAGAAAACCCGAAATGTATAATAAATCGGAAAATGAAATTAAGGCAATTGTAGAAAAAGAATTTGTAAGCCTTATGAAGCCATCTGAATTTGAACCCGAATTATTTAAAATTAATTATCACAAAAATGCCATTCCTCAATACGGAATTGATTCGGGCGAACGTTTCGATATGGTTGACAAGCTTGAAAATCAATACAAAGGATTAATTATAGGCGGAAATCTCAAAGGAGGAATAGGTATGGCTGACAGAATTAAGCAGGGGAAGGAATTGGCTGTGAGGGCTTGTGGTTAATCTATTATTTCTTATTTATCTTCTCTACTTGTTCTTTCAAGCCATTTACAATAAACGAAAGTTTTTGCAACGAAACATCCTCAGCATCGGGCAACGAGAAACTTATAAACCCAAGTGCTTTCCATATTTCGAGTACTTCGTTTACAGCAATACTGTAAGGGCTATATTCAGGATTATCCGATTTCAACAAAAATTCCCCCGTTTTTTCAACCATATTATATACTCGCTTATACACAATTCCATCTTTTCCGGTAACAATAATATATGGTTTCCCCTCATTAATATCTCTGTAGTCGGGAATAAACTCACAAATAATATATGCACCTGATGGAACAGGCTCCATGCTATTGCCTTTTATCTGAAACAAACGATAAGTGCGTTCTTTTGAAAGCTCTTGTAACGGAAGCGAAAATACAGGAAGACTCTCAATAAATTCAGGGTCGGAATATCCGTTGGCATAACCTGCGGCTGCCTTTATTGGCACAACAGATATAAGCTCTTTATTATCATTGCTTACAACAGTTGATAAAATACGTAATCCCTGATTTAAAACAGAATTAGTTTTAGCATTATCACTTTGTTCAAGTTGGCTGAAATCTTTACTTATAAGGCTGTCGATATTGATATTAAAAATATGTGCAATGGTTTGCAGTACAGGCATTTTTGGAACAGCCCTTCCCTCTTCGTAAGAACCAATTAACGAACGTTTTATACCTGCTTTTTTTGCAAGTTCCTCTTGAGTAATGCCCATTTGCTTTCGCAAAAGCCTGATATTTTTTCCTATAAGATTCATTTACATGTATTTTAAAACGTTATGTCCTATATAAAATATTTTGTGCTGATGGCACTATTGTTAGATTAATAACATTCATTGTGTCAATATTTTGTCTCTATCGGTACAAAATTCTTCAATTTCTGATTTAGTACCAGATTCCTGACTAAAAAAATTATTTGCAGGAAATCCGATAATTACAAATTTTTCGCCACCATATTTTGTATATAAATCCTGAAGTTTAGCATATTGAGGCGTAAATCCGCATTTTGAAGCAGTATTTACAATCATTACCTTTTTGCCTTTCAATTGAGAAAAGTCAAACTCCTTACCATCAATAATTTTTACCTTGAAATCGTAAAAGTTACGAATTTCCTGAGCATTAACTTTAATCGAAAAAAACAGACACATAATTAATAAATATTTCATTGTCTTTTTTTACAAAGTTATAAATTAATTAAGAATTAATCTAAACAATATGAAAAATTCATTTATATTTTCAATACAGGTTTTTTAAAATTTATTTTTGTATATTTGTTTTCATAATAAGATATTTATTAATTACTTAATTCAAATACTATTAAATAACTTGTTTTAAATATTCCAGACAACAAGTTTGATTTTTTTATGGAACTGTTAAATAATTTTTCATTCGTTAAAGTAGATAAAAAAAAGACCAAAAAACCAACACTTCAGGAAATCGAAAAAACACTAACTCCGAAAAAACGTAAAATATGGGAGGATATTAAGCAGGGACTTAATGAAGTTAAACAGATTGAGGCAGGAACATTAAAAGGAAAAACTTTAAATGAATTATAATAATTTTGAAAGATGATTACAAAAACAGAGATATTAAATAAATTAATAGATTTAAAACCTATTTTACATAAAGACTTTTCAGTAAAGAAAATAGGTATATTTGGCTCATTTTCAGATGATTCTTTTACAGATGAAAGTTATATTGATATTATTGTGGAATTAGAAAAACCAATTGGGTGGAAATTTTTTTCTTTAGAAATATTTCTTGAAAATACTTTTGGTAGAAAAATAGACTTGGTAACAAAAGGTGCTTTAAAAAAACAAATTAAAGCTAATATTTTAAAACAAGTAAATTACATTTAGGTGGAAAAATAAAACATCCGATACTATAAAAGTAACCTTTTCTACCTACATTTGCAGGAAATAAAATGAATCTGCAATTAAATGATTAACACTAAAAAACAAAAAATCGTTTACATCGGTGCCGGTAATGTAGCTTTTCATTTTGTAAAAATTCTAGCTGAACATTTTGATATTATTCAGATTTACAGTAGAAATATAGAAAATGCTGAATTACTAGCTAAGAAATTTAATTGCAAATTCACAAACAATATTTCAGAAATTGACCGAACTGCAAATATTTATTTTATTTCTTTAAAAGACGATATTATAGAAGAAGTTTTGAAAAAATTTAATTTTAAAATACCTTTATCTATACATACTTCGGGCAGTATAGATATTAATATTTTACAACCTTTTTCGGAAAATTTTGGAGTGATTTATCCTTTACAAACTTTCAGCAAAAATGCAAAATTAAATTTGACTGAAATACCTCTTTTTATTGAAGCGAATAATAAAAAAACTCATAATTCGGTCAAGCAAATCGCCGGATGTATTTCAAAAAAAACTTTTAATTGTTCAACCGAAAATCGCCAATTGCTTCATATTGCAGGAGTTTTTTCAAATAATTTTACAAATTATTTATTTTTACTGACTAAAAAACTTTTAAAAAAAACAGAATACGATTTTGATGTTTTAAAACCATTAATAACTGAAACTTTAAATAAAGCAATTTCATTTGGACCCGAAAATTCTCAAACCGGACCAGCTATTAGAAACGACCTTAATATTATAAATAAACATCTCGAAATTTTAAAGAATTACGAAGATTGCCAAAAAATGTATAGATTTGTTACCGAAAGCATCATTAAGGAAAATAAAGAAAAAAATAATGACAAATTTTAAAGAGGATTTAACCAAAGTTAAAGCATTTGTATTTGATGTTGACGGAGTTTTTTCTAATAGTATTTTTTATTTAGACCCTAACGGAGAACCACTAAGGTCGATGAATATTAAAGATGGTTTTGCTATTCAACATGCTGTAAAAAAAGGATATCCAATAGGAATAATTACAGGCGGAACATCTAAATCTATTAAGGTAAGATTTAATGGCTTAGGTGTCGTTGATGTTTATTTGTGCTGTTCTAATAAAATGGAATATTTTGAAGATTTTATTAATAAAAATAACTTAAATCCTGCCAATATTTTGTACATGGGCGACGATTTACCTGACTTTAATGTTATGAAAAAAGTTGGTGTTCCTACTTGTCCTTCGGATGCAGCTGAGGAAATTAAACAAATTTCAAAATATATATCTGATTGTAAAGGGGGTAACGGTTGTGTACGAGATGTTATAGAGCAAGTTATGCGTGCACAGGGAAGGTGGATGGATAATGAAGCATTTGAGTGGTAAAAGAAGAACGTTTGAGGTTTGACACTTCGACTTCGCTCAGTGCAGGAATTTGTTGTTTATAGTTGCTACGCAGTTAAATCATAAATAAAAAAATGATGTACTTTTTAAAACTAATAAGAATACAAAATCTCGTAATTGTTTTTATAACAATGATTTTAATGAGATGGGCAGTTATAAACCCAATTCTTATTACTAATCACTTGCAACTTCAGCTACCCGATTTATGGTTTTTTATGTTGGTTATTGGAGTTGTATTAATTACAGCATCAGGTTATATTATTAACGATTATTTTGACCGAAAAACAGACCTTGTAAACCGTCCAGATACTGTAGTTGTTGGAATTCATATCAATAGACGTTTAGCAATAATATTTCATGTTGTTTTCAATGTAATTGCTGTATTATTAACAACGTTTGTTTCTTACAAAATAGGTCATATTAAATACTCTTTAGTTTTTATTCTAACAATTGGAATTCTCTGGTATTACAGTACAAGTTATAAAAGAATGTTTCTTGTTGGAAATGTAATTGTTGCAATTTTAACAGGATTAATTCCAGTTCTGGTTTTCATGTTTGAAATGCCTTCGATTTTTGAAAAATATTCAGATTTATTTGAAAATAACCTTGTTAATTTATCTATGATAAAAATCTGGATTCTAGGCTTTTCAATTTTTGCATTTATTACTACACTTATTCGTGAAATTATAAAAGACATTGAAGATTATGAAGGAGATATAGAATATGGACGAACTACATTGCCTGTTTCTCTTGGAATTATGAATACAAAATATATAATTGTGATGTTAATTTTTGCAGAGTTACTCACGCTTTTTTCATCATACTATGTATTTATTAACGACAATTATTCTATCTGGTATTTTATTGGGTTTATAACTTTACCATTTTTATATCTTATTCAAATTTTATTAAATGCAAAAGAAAAATCCGATTATCACAAAGCCAGCATAATTACAAAAATAATTATGATTTCGGGTTTATTTTATACATCAATAATTTATTTTACTTCTTAACATGCTTCTCGAAAAATTATCAAATTTCAATCTAATATTAGCTTCTAAATCACCTCGTCGCCAATTTTTAATGAAAGAAGCTGGTTTTAAATTCAGTGTAGAAGTTAAAGAAGAAATTTGCGAAGATTTCCCAAAAAATCTAAAAAAAGAAGAAATTGCTTTATTTCTTGCTGAACATAAATCAGTTTCGTTTGGCGAAATAAAATCTGAAAATACAATAGTAATTACTGCCGATACAATTGTATGGCTTAATAATGAAGTTATTAACAAGCCAGAATCACGAACCGAAGCAATTTCAATGCTCGAAAAACTTTCTGAAAATATTCATTATGTTTATTCAGGAGTTTGTTTGCGTTCAAGGCAAAAACAAAAATCGTTTTATGTTTGCAGTAGTGTGAAATTCAAGCAATTAACCTCAGATGAAATTTCATATTACGTAGATAATTTTAAACCTTACGACAAAGCCGGAGCTTATGGAATTCAGGAATGGCTCGGATATATTGGAATAGAAGAAATTAATGGTTGTTTTTATAACGTTATGGGATTGCCGGTTCAGAGATTATATGTTGAACTTGAAAAATTTATTTAAAATTCTAAATCATAATTGATTATGTGCAAAAAAATCTTATATTTTCTACTTACAATTATTCTTTTTTATAATTTCGAACTCAAAGCCGACGAAGGCATGTGGATTCCAATGTTGTTGAATAAATATAATATTGCCGATATGCAAAAAAAAGGCTTTAAACTAACAGCCGAAGATATTTACAGCATAAATAACGCAAGTATGAAAGATGCTGTTATACTTTTTGGAAGAGGTTGTACGGCAGAACTAATTTCTTCACAAGGGTTGGTTTCAACAAATCACCATTGCGGATATGGAACAATACAATCGCATAGTTCTGTCGAAAACGATTTGTTAACCAATGGTTTCTGGGCAATGAGCAAAAATGAAGAACTTCCAAATCCAGGACTAACAGTTAGTTTTCTTGTCAGTATGGATAATGTTACTAATCAGGTAAATGAGGGAATTACTCCAGAAATGAGTTATGAAAATTCACAATTTAAAATTAATTCAAACATTGAATCAATTATTAAAAAAGCTATAGAAGGAACACATTATACAGCCCAAGTTAAACCATTTTTCTACGGTAATGAATATTATATTTATGTTTATGAGGTATTTAAAGATATTCGATTGGTTGGAACGCCACCATCGGCAATAGGTAAATTTGGCGGAGATACCGATAACTGGATGTGGCCCCGACATACAGGCGATTTTTGCTTATTTCGCATTTATGCCGACAAAGACAATAAACCTGCTGAATACTCGAAAGATAACGTTCCATATAAACCCAAAAAATATTTTCCAATTTCAATTAAAGGCATTCAAAAAGACGACTTTACAATGGTTTTTGGATTTCCAGGAAGTACAAACGAATATCTTCCTTCGTTTGCAGTAAATATGATTTTAGATTCGGAAAATCCGGTTGGTATTAAGTTACGAGAGATTCGATTAAAAATTATGAAAGAAGATATGGCTCAAGATGCCGAAACTAGAATAAAATATTCTTCAAAATATGCAGGTGTTGCAAATTATTGGAAAAAGTGGATAGGAGAAAATAACGGACTAAAAAGACTTGATGCAATAACCAAAAAACAAGATATCGAAAAACAATTTAATATTTGGGCAAATTCAAATCCAGATTTGAAAAATAAATATGGAAATTTAGTTTCAGATTTCGATAAACTATATGCCGATTTAACTCCTTATAATCTGCTCAATACATATTTTTATGAAGCAATTTTATCTGTTGAAATGATTTCATTATGTTCAAAGTTTAGCGTTTTATTTAGCGATGAAATGCAAAATTATGAAAAACTTGAAAAAGCTAAAGCAGGTTTGCTTTCAGCAATTTCAAAGCATTTTAAAAATTACAATTTAGAAACTGATAAGAAAATTTTTGTTGCTATGATAGGAGAATATAAAAAAAGAGTTTCAAAAGATTACTATCCAGCCAATTTCAATCAAATTGATAAAAAATACAAAACTTCAATTTCTTATTATAGCGATATGATTTATTCAAAATCAATTTTTTTAAACGAAGCGAAGCTAATCGAATTAGTAAAAAATTATAGTCCAAAGACAAATTCAATTTTAATAAAAGACCCAGCTTTTAACCTCACAAACAATTTATTCCAAATTTATAAATCTAAAATTGAACCCGATTTTAATAATTATAGCATTCAAGTTGAAAATTTAATGAAAGTATATATTGAAGGTTTAATGAAAATGCAAAACAATAAAATGTTTTATCCAGATGCTAATTCTACTTTAAGAGTATCTTATGGAAAAGTTGATAATTATAAACCACGAGATGGCGTTGAATATAAATACTTTACAACATTAGAAGGAATTATTGAAAAAGACAATCCCGAAATTTACGATTATGATGTTCCTAAAAAATTAAAGCAATTATATATCAATAAAGATTATGGTAAATATGGCGTAAACTCTACAATGCCAGTATGTTTTACTGCTTCAAATCACACAACCGGAGGAAATTCAGGAAGCCCAGTAATAAATGCAGAAGGTCAGTTAATTGGAATAAACTTCGACCGAAATTGGGAAGGCACTATGAGCGATATTATGTACGACCCCGAAATGTGCCGAAATATCGCTATTGATGCACGTTACATGCTTTTCATAATTGATAAATTTGCAAGTGCTAAAAATATAATTGAAGAGATTGAAATTATTTCTAATTGATGTAAATCTACAAAGTCTTTTTAGGCACTAATTTTAATATTTCTTGCTAATTCGTGAAATCTTTGACAGACTCTTCGAGTTTAAGTGTAAACTCTAATTACTACTGGCTTTTTGCAAAGTGTCTAATAATGAATGTTTTGATACAAAAAACTTAATCAATTATGAATAATTTATAATTTTGTATCTCAACATTATACTTTAATATTTGCAATTTAATACAGGTTACTTTCCGATACAAAACTTTGAAAAAATATTTTCAAGTATCTCATCAACTGTAACCTGTCCGGTAATTTCGCCTAAATAATATAAGGTCTGATGTATGTCTATTGATAATAAATCGCCCGAAATTCCATTTTCAACTCCTTTAACAATATTGAGAATTGAATCAGACGCATTTAATAAAGCTTCGTAATGCCTGATGTTTGTTACAATTGTTTCGTCATTTCCAACATTTAAATTAACTGCTTTTAATATAACTTCTGATAATAAATGAATGTTTTCTTTTCGTTTTGCCGAAACAAACACTGTTTCCATTTCAAATAGTTGCTTTCCACCTTTTGGTACATCAACTAATTTATCAATTTTATTTGCAACCAAAATTATTTTTTTTGATTCATCTGCTATGATATTCTTTAAATCTTTAATATTATTATTAATCTCATCAACAGTGGTTTCGGCAATATCAACAACATATAAAATTATAGAAGCTTTTTTTATATTTTCATAAGTTCTGGAAATTCCTATTTGCTCAATTTCATCTTCTGAATCACGTAAACCGGCAGTATCAATAAATCTGAAAATAACTCCATTTATAACAAAAGTGTCCTCAATTGAATCACGAGTTGTTCCCGGAATTTCTGATACAATTGCCTTATCTTCATTAATAATTGCATTTAATAATGTTGATTTTCCGACATTTGTTTTTCCAATAATTGCAACCGGAATACCTGTTTTAATAACATTTCCAAGCTTATAAGAATTGATTAGTTTATTTACTTCATTTTTAATATTTTCGATTAAGATATTTAACTTTTTACGGTCGGCAAATTCAACATCCTCTTCGCTAAAATCTAGTTCTAATTCTATTAATGAGGCAAAATCAAGCAATTCTGTTCTTAATTTTTTAATGTCGTTTGAAAAGCCGCCACGAAGCTGATTTATTGCTACTTTATGAGCACTTTGTGATGAAGACGAAATTAAATCGGCAACAGCTTCTGCCTGAGACAAATCCAACTTTCCATTAAAAAAAGCTCTCATTGTAAATTCACCTGGTTTTGCAAGTACAGCACCACATTTGATTAAAATTTCCAGAATTTTATGTTGAATATAAATAGAACCATGACAAGAAATTTCGATACAGTTTTCTCCGGTATAAGAATTTGGAGTTTTGAAAACTGAAACTAAAACCTCGTCAATTATTTCATTTTCGAAAATTAGATGCCCATAAATTATAGAAAAAGGCTTTAAATCTGAAAAAATAATTTTTTTTGACCTTGGTTTAAAGATTCTTTCTATAATCTGAAAAGTTTTTTTTCCAGAAATTCTGATAATTGAAATAGCTCCAATTCCAGATGGAGTGGCAATTGCACAAATTGTTTCTTCTGATAAATTAAAAGTCATTTTAATTGTTTATTAATTTTTTAAATATAGTTTTTGAAAATAATAGTTTTCGTTTAATTTTGGACTATAATTTAAAAATAAATTTTTAAAAATGTCTATTCTAGTTAATAAGCACTCCAGAGTTATTGTTCAAGGTTTCACAGGAAACGAAGGCACTTTTCATGCTACTCAAATGATTGAATATGGTACAAATGTAGTTGGTGGAATTACTCCCGGAAAAGGAGGAACAAAACACTTAAATCTACCGGTATATAATACTGTTACTGATTCTGTAAAAGGCAGTGGTGCTGATACTTCGATAATTTTTGTTCCACCGGCATTTGCTGCTGATGCAATTATGGAA
>MENC01000020.1:7383-8660 GCA_001768155.1 Bacteroidetes bacterium GWA2_30_7 | reverse complement strand
TGAAGCTAAAGTTGGAATTATGCCGGGATTTATTTTTAAGAAAGGTAAAATCGGAATTGTTTCAAAATCTGGTACATTAACTTATGAAGCTGCTGATCAGGTAGTAAAAGCCGGCTTAGGAATATCAACTGCAATTGGAATTGGTGGAGACCCAATAATTGGAACTACAACTAAAGAAGCTGTTGAATTATTTATGAACGATTCTGAAACAGATGGTATTATAGTAATAGGCGAAATTGGAGGCTCAATGGAAGCTGATGCAGCTTATTGGGTTAAAGAAAATTCTAAAAAACCAGTTGTTGGTTTTATTGCAGGACAAACTGCACCAAAAGGAAGAAGAATGGGGCACGCAGGAGCAATTATTGGCGGAGCCAATGATACAGCCGCAGCAAAAATGAAAATTATGCAAGAATGTGGAATTAACGTAGTTGTATCTCCTGCTGATCTTGGAATTACTATGAAAAAAATTCTTTCATAATTATGAATAAATGATTAATAAAAATTTAGTATTAGTATTATTTATTTTAAGTAGTTTAAGCACTTATTCCCAAGATAATTTAACATTTACTAAATCCATCACTTTAACAAAAAAGGCGAATAAAGCTTATAAAGAAGTAATTATTTGGTTTGATGGTCAAACTAGATTTAGAAATATTACTATACCTGAAAGCGAGACTAATATTAAAGGAACTGGAATAATTACCTACCGAAATCCAATTAAATATCCTGAATCGAGTGCATTATCAAAAGTATATCAGGCAAAAACTAATGGTAAATTTATATATGATATAAATATTGATTTAAAGGATGAACTTTGCATTATAACGTTATCTAATTTTATTCATAATCCAGATGATAAAATTGATAATTTTAATTTCGGTATTTTAACTTTAGAAGATAGTATTCCAACAAAAATTTTCTGTGAAGTAACTCCAGAATGGTGCAACAATGTTTGGCTTGATATGAAAAGTCGTGTTGAACAACAAGTAAACACTATATTTTTAACTTTACCACAAGGACTTTAAAATGAAAAATTTAATATTAATAATTACTATTTTTTATGTAATAAATTGCTTTGCTCAAGAAACATCAAAAGTTTTACTTCTTACAAAAAACAATTCTAAAATTAATTATTGGATAAAAAGTGATAAGAAAAAACGTTCTGGTTTAATAACATCAATTAATGATGAAAAAATTATTGTTAATGATACAATTACGTTAAATATTACTGAGCTAGAAAAGTTTAAATTAAAAAAAGCCAGATATTTTATTGTTGG
>MENC01000020.1:4337-7375 GCA_001768155.1 Bacteroidetes bacterium GWA2_30_7 | reverse complement strand
TTGATTATTTACTTCATACCGACGAAAAGCGAACAAAAGGTAGATTAAATGCAACAAAAGATTCATCTTTAATAATTAATGAAACAGAAATTACCCTTAATTCAATTTCTCAATTAGGAGGTAGAGCTGCAAGCCTTGTAGTTGTTAAAGTAATAGGAGGGACAATAATGTTAGCCGGTAGTGGATTGACAGTTGTTGGATTATCCCTAATATCAAGTAGTACAAATACAAATGACGGAGCCACTGTAAATATAGTTATTGGAATAGGAGCTATTGCTGTTGGAGTAGCAGGTATAATTGCAGAAGGAGTTCCACTGCTTTTGAGCAATAAGCGATATGATATTGGTTTTGAGTGGACTCCGGTAGTTTTAAAACAAAAACTTAACTAAGATTAGTTCTTTTAATTGGCATTGTCATACATCTGCAACCGCCGCCACCTCTTGATAATTCTGCTCCTGGAATTGTAATAATACATTTTTTATAATCATCCAGTTTCTTCGAATTATTTATAACTTCAGTAGAATTTATTATTTCAAATCCGTCTTTATTAAGTGCATCTATTGTATGTACATTTCTATCGTATCCTATAATTTTACCAGGTTCAATTGCTACAAAATTTGCCCCGCTATGCCATTGTTCCCTTTCTTGATTATAAGCATCGGAACCGCCACAAGAAACTGATTTCATATCAATTCCAATTGATTTTAGTGCAGTTAAAATATTATCAAACTCTTTTAACGGCTTAACTTTACAATTCTGGGTCTCAATTAGTAAAGTCTGAAATTTATTATTTAAAATCACTGGTTCATAAATAACACATTTGCCATAATCTACTAATGTAAAAACCATATCAAGATGAATAAATGACTCTGGAAAATCGGGTAATTCCTGAACAATTATATAACAATGCTCATTATTATCTTTTAAGGTTTTTAAAATAAAATCAATACCATGAGATGAAGTTCTATTACTTAATCCAATAATTAATAAATTTTCTCGCATTACTAGAAAATCGCCACCTTCGATAGTAAGTTTTTCATGAAAATGTTTTGATTTATAAGGAGATATTACATTTCCACTAAATGCAGGATGATAATCAAAAATAGCTTTCATTATTATTGATTCTCTGTCGCGAATTTTATTCGACATTCTGCCAATAAATATGTTATTTTTATAAGCAATAGCAGCATCTCTAGTAAAGAAAAAATTATGAAGTGGTTGTAAAATATATTTATCTTTTGAAAGATAATTCGTAAGATGATTCTTTTTCATTACAACGCCTTCAAGCAATTGTTTAGCAAGCTCTTCATTAGATTGGCGTAATAAAAAATCAATAATTTGCGGAACACCTTCGTTAGTACAAATTTTATGAATCAGGTTATCTTTAACTTTATTGTTGCAAATTATTTTGTATAATAAATCATGTACTTCGTAGGTTTTAGTTATTTTTTCAAGAATAGCTTTAAACTGTGAATATTCTTCATTAATAACTGCTAAATTTAAAATATCGCTATAAAGTGCTTTTTCAACATTTGTAGGAGTCATGTTTTCAACCTCCTTTCCGGGAGTATGAATTATAACTGCCTCTAATTTACCAATTTCACTATTAATTTCTATATTTTGATGCATATCATTAATTTAAATTATAAAATATTGAAACTCCTGAATATTTTGAAGTTTGTGATGGAATTATCTTAATTTTATCACAACCATTTTTGTAAATAAGCCTACCAATAACGTAGCCAAATACAGCACCGCCAAAAACATCACTTGCCCAATGTTTGTTGTCATTTATTCTCGAATATCCTGATAATGTTGCAATTGAATAACATAATATCGGAACTAATGGTTTATCGTCATATTCTGAGGCTACAATAGTAGCGACTGCAAAAACTGAAGTAGTATGTCCTGAAAAAAATGAACGATAATAATCGCCGGTAAATGGTCCATCAAAAATATACGGGTCAGACGGTTTATCGTGATAAGGGCGATGACGATTAAATAAATATTTTGGAATATTTACGAAAACCCCAGATAATAAATAAGCTTCAATTCCAAGCAGTCCCACACGCAGACCACGTTTATTTTTTGAAATTAAACCATGTGATATAAAAGCAGCCATCAGAGGCATTGAATAAATACCACTTCCAAATGGTTCAAAACCATATTTGACAATATTATCGGTACGTGTAGAACGAATTTTTTGTGAATATTGTTGAATATTCAAATCTTCACTCATTATTATTTCTGTAATTCCAACAAAACCAATAAAAGTAAACCATTGATTATTATTCCATTTAATTGGAGAAATAAAAAAATCTTTTGTGTTTTTAAGATACGATTTAAAATATCTTTTATTAAGTTTAACTATGCAGGAATCAGAGTTTTCGGCAAAAGAAGAAAAACATAAAACTATAAAAAATATTGAAAGAACAGATTTTTTGTAATTAGTACATAAATCTACAACATTCAAATATTTGCAAAAGATTGTAGCTATAATTTTCTTGGATAAAACAACCAAAGGTTGTTTAAAATCTGTGAAAATTTGTGAAATCTGTGGCATAATGTTTATTTATCTTTGTGTAATTTTTAGTTTAATCATTGTCAAATTTTTTTGCTTCTTCCCAAATTTTGTTCATTTCGTCAAGGCTCATATCGTGCAACGATTTGCCTTTTTGCATTGTTTGCGATTCAAGATAATTAAAACGACTAATAAACTTACGGTTAGTTCTTTCCAATGCATTTTCAGGTTCAACATTATACAATCGGGCTGCATTAATTATTGAAAAAAACAAATCGCCAAATTCGGCTTCAACCTTTTCACTATCAGGATTTTTCAGAATTTCATGTTTAAGCTCGTTGAATTCTTCCATAACTTTGCCCCAAACCTGAGTTCTATCCTCCCAGTCGAAACCAACGCCCCTTGCTTTTTCCTGAATACGGTTTGCTTTAATCAATGCCGGAAGACCAATCGGAACACCCTCTAGAACTGTTTTTTTGCCTTCCTTTAATTTCAAAGCTTCCCAGTTTTTTTTAAC
>MENC01000020.1:0-4224 GCA_001768155.1 Bacteroidetes bacterium GWA2_30_7 | reverse complement strand
CAATTTTTGCATAAAAAACTATGTGCAGAAGCAAATCGCCAAGTTCCTTTTTAATGTCAGTTAAATCATCTCTAATAATAGCATCGGCAAGTTCGTAAGTTTCTTCAATTGTAAGTTTTCGTAAAGTATCAAAAGTTTGTTCTTTATCCCACGGACACTCAGCACGAAGGCGAGTCATTATATCAAGAAGTTCTTGAAAATTTGCAAGTGTTTTATTTATTATCATTTTGTTAAATTGTCTTTCATTAATTATTTTTTATGTAACGATTTTATAAATTCGATACCTTTTAGAGTTATTTTATATTTTTGCTTTGAACTATTTGGTTTTTCCTTTATTGTCCATTCTATTAAATTATTTTTCAATAATTTACTAATAGTTTCGTTGAGTTGACCTGAAATAGATTTTTGTCCGAGTAATACTGATAATTCTTTTCGGGAAAGACTATTATCATTTATTAACTTTATTACTTTTGAATATAAAGACTCTTGCTGTAACTCTTGCTGTGTTATTAGCAACTCCTGCTGTGACTCTTGCTGCTTTTTATCCAACTCTTGCTGTAACTCTTGCTGTGTTTCGTTAAACTCGTACTGCGACTCGTGCTGTGGCTTATTCAACTCGTGCTGTAACTCTTGCTGTGCCTTGAGATTCAACTCCTGCTGCAACTCCAACCGTGACTCTTGCTGCTTTTTGTTCAACTCTTGCTGTAACTCTTGCTGTGTTTCGTTAAACTCGTGCTGCAACTCGTGCTGTGGCTTATTCAACTCGTGCTGTAACTCTTGCTGTGTTTTGTTCAACTCCTGCTGTGACTCTTGCTGTGGCTTACTCAACTCCTGCTGCTTTTTGTTCAACTCCTGCTGCAACTCCTGCTGTGGTTCATTTACAACCCACAGTGACTCTTGCTGGCTTAAATAATTTTTCAATGAAAATGTAACTCTAAAAGCAATACCAGGCTCTTTCCAATTCAAACTAATTTCAGGATAATTATCAATATCTTCGGAAATAATCCTTAAACCATTTCCCCATTGTTCAATAATACCAAGTCGTTTAAAAACAGGAGCTAATACTTTATTTCGAATATCAGATTGTCCAGAATCACTAACACTAAAATCAACAGACGGAAGAAGTTTTCCGGGGCTGGTAATTTCGACCTTATCATCAAAAATAGCAATTTTAATATCCTTCCCATTAAGCGAATAATCTCTATGGATAACAGCATTTCTGATAACTTCACGAATTGCTTTTAATGGATATTCCCAACGATTTTTTCTATAAACAGTTTTATAACCAACAGATGCCTCTGAAATATGACGTAAAACAAATTTGTATGCCTCTTCAGACTGTATTGCAATGTTAGAATCAATTGTTTTTTGGTCAATAAAATCGCCTGGAATAGTCCCTTTAAATCTCGCACATTCAATTTTTGCATAAGGGAAAATTTCTCGCCTAATTACATCATCAGATAATAAAATCAGTGCATTAGTAGGATAAGTTTTTTTTTGCTCAGACTTTATTAATTCAAGTTTTTGAAGAACTTGCATTGTCAACTCTTCACCAGTTTTTTCAAAATAAAATTCTTTAAAAGAATTAATATTTAATTCATCAACCGATTTAATATAAACTCTTTCGCTATCGAATGAAATATTTAACTTACATCTTTCTAATTCGGAAATAATTTCTTTAGAAGCCAATCTGTTAGAAGAACCAACACGAATATAAGTCCCCTCATCAACTGATTTATTTTTTAAATGATACGGAGGGGCGCTTCCTTTAAAAATTTGTGACAGAATTATATATTTGCCATTATGTAAAAGAAATGAAACTTCAGGAAGAATTAATGGGCTACAATTATCGTGAATTAAATTGCATATTTTCTCTTCAATAGAAATAAGCTCATCTTCTTGCAATCCAATAACTTCACGAGTATCATTTTTAACCCCAATATAAAGTTCTCCGCCGGCATCATTTGCAAAAGCTATTATTGTTTTTGCTAATTCAGATTTGGTTGGCAAAAATTCTTTAAATTCAAGCCTTCTTCCTTCGGGTTGTTTTAATATTTCAGAAAATTTACTCATTAATTACTTAGAAATGACAAATATAATTAGAAAGACTAATGATATGATAATTTTAAATTTATACCATAAGAATACAAATATTCTTTTATTGGTGCATTTATTATCGAAAACAGGTTTCTTTCAAAAAATGGTTCAACTTTAATAGCAAAGCTATCATTTATAACATGCTGAAAACCAACGCCACCAAAATAGCTTAGGTTTATTTTATTAAAATCATTCAAATCTTTATTTGAGCTTTTTGATTTAGAACCATCAGAATGTTTTATTATTGATTTATTGTAGGCACTGATAAATAAATTTGGTTCTAATCCTGAAAAAACATAAAATTTATATTTTTTATTAATTAAGTTATATTTAATTGAAATTGGGATATCAATACAGAAATAATTAAATAGAAAAGTAATTTTTTTTATACTTAAACTTGAATTATTTGGGACATTGTTATATCCATACAAAGGGTCTAACTGGTCGGGTAATAAAAAATTAGATTGCGATAACGTTTTATAAGTTCTTTTAGAAAATAATAAACCTAAGCTTACTGAAAATCTATTAATATTATAATTAAATGCAATTCCTAATTTATAAGCAATTTTAGGTTTTTCTATTGAATTTCTGCTTTTAGCAATATCCATTGGAATTCCAGCATCCGCTTTTAACGACCTAAAACAAAAATCAGATGTTAGTACAAAATCAAATGAAACTTTTTTTTGTCCATATAAATTAGAATTTAAAAAAGCAATGAAAAATATAAATATAATAAGTAGTCCTCTCATCAGTATTAAGGTTTCTCAAAAGCCTCATCTACAGTCCATGCCTGAGGTTCTTTTTCGCACAGTGGTAAAACTTTAGATGATAATTCTTTATAAAAATCTGAGTTTTTATATTTTTTTAAATTTTCCTCGTTATCCCATATTGTATAACTATAATAAATATCTTTAATTTTTTTATCATTTAACATATCTATTTGCATACAACCTTTTTGTTTTTTAAGCAAGGGTTGATAATCTTTCAAAGTTTGCTTAAATAATACTTTGTTAGATTCATTTACTTGCATTTTAACTATTCTGACTATCATAAAATTTAATCATTATTTTAGACTTATTATCTAAATTAAGTAATTCAGCCACAGACGAATAATTCATTGCAATTTCGAGATTTCCCGATGAATTGAATATTGCAACCAATTCACCTTTATCAACTTCGTTATATCTTTTTGAAATTTTTGAAATTCGATAATTTTGATTTTGAACGTAAATATCAAACCTTCGTCCGTTTCTTAATTTATTAAAAAGCTCATTAGTAATATTGGTAATTATATTATTATAAGAATCAATAAATATTATATTTCCATTTAATGTATTTCCCTCATATACAGGATTAAGATTGAATTTTGAGTATAGTTCGTGTACCTCTTCGCCCAAAATATCATGTGCTTGTCCATAAATTAGTTTTGAGATTATACCAGGAAAAATTTCAAGCTCGGGAAACGAAGAAAAAATTTGATTTTCAGTAATATTCAGTTTAATAATTTTTTCAGGTAAATTTTCAAACATCAAACTAAAAATACCATTATCTGCACCGATGAACCAATGTTCGTTTTCATTTACAAGAACATAAGGCGTTTCTTTGGTAAATTCGGTGCAAACTCCAATAAAATGTATAGAATTATCAGGAAACGATTTATACGAATTTTTAATTACATAAGCAGCTTGTGAAATATTAAAAGGACTAATGTAATGTGTAATATCTATAATTGTTGATTCGGGACATCTTTTTAACAATTCTCCTTTTACAGCACCAATATAATAACTCTTATTGTTCCAATCAGTTACAAGAGTTATTATTCTTTTATGATTCATTTTTATAGGCAAAGTTTAAAAAGTGTATTCTATCTGATAAAAATGTTCTATTTTTAAAGCTCAAAATTAATAATTTTATACGATTTTATGACAGAAAAAACCTTATATTTAGAAGGAATAAATCTTGTTGATTTCTACGGTGTTAACAACTCTAAACTTAATATTATTCAGAATTTTTTCCCTAAAATAAAAATTATTGCCAGAAGTAATGAGTTAAAAATTATTGGAGATTCTAGTGAAGTTAAACGTTTTGAAGAAAAATTATTACAGCTTATTGATTACCTTACTAAAT
>MENC01000019.1:8248-10288 GCA_001768155.1 Bacteroidetes bacterium GWA2_30_7 | reverse complement strand
TTAAAACCAATAGTTTATCGAGGTCTTCTTTGGATGCTGAATTTAGGTTTAAGGGATCATTATAAAACTGAGTCAAATCTTCATAAATAGTTGTATAATCTAGCTCATCATCAGTATTAGAAGCAACTTCTTCTATTAATTTTTCAATAGTTTCTTGCACAGATTTTGAATTTTCCTGTGCAAATATTACAAGTGAAAACAAACACATCAGAATAATTAGAATATATTTAATCATTTTGAAGACAGTGCATAAGTTAAAGTAATATGTGAACTTAAACCCAAAACCGGATGTGTTGCAAATGCTATATCGGCTTTAAATTTATTCATTTTATAACCAATTCCAAAAGTATTTTGAACCGGGTTTGTAATAATTCCTGTTCTTAAATAAAGATTTACAAGCAATTGATATTCAATACCTCCTTTAAAAATTGGTTTATAATCCATATCTTTTTCAGTTTCGATACAAACTAATGCTTTTTCAGAAAAAGCATAACCTAGCCCAATTTTAAATATTGTTGGAATTTTTTCATTTGAATAATCATCTAATTTTGCTCTTGAAATATTAAATAAATGTGCACCAATGTATAATCCTTTAGTTGGTTGAGCTAAAATTCCAATTTCGGCAACCGGTACGCCTTTGTTTCCATATCCTTCGTCGATATGTGTTTGAAAATAATCTATTTGAACACCAGCAGCAAACGAACTTCCAAACATTTTTGCATAAGAAAGTCCAATTTTATTTTCGTTGTATTTTGCATATCCAAAGTAATTATAATTTAAACCAAATGTCCCTGTTTTTTTTGTTGGGTAAGCAAAAGCCAATGAACTCAATCCTAGTTCACGCATCAAAAATTTATTATTGTAATGCAATCCTACCTCAGAAACTTTAAGAAAAGCCAGACCAGCTTGATTATGAGAAGTTGACCACAATGATGGGGTCATAACTCCTGTATTTCCCATTGCTGCATATTTTGCACCAACCGGATAATTTTCGTTTCCACCAAGTACAAGGATAGTACTAATTAGAAAATATATTACTGTAGAATAAATTTTTTTCATTTAATTCGTTTTAAATTCTAATGATATTTTTGAAAATTCTTCATTAGCTTCTTTTATTTTCTTTTTTAAATCTTTTTTAAATTGAATAATTTTTTTTGCAATTGCAGAATCTCCAACTGCAAGAATTTGAACTGCTAAAATTGCAGCATTTTGAGCAGCATCTAAGCCCACAGTTGCAACAGGTATTCCTGGAGGCATTTGTAATATCGACAAAACAGAATCCCAACCATCTATAGAAATTGCTGAACGACAAGGAACTCCAATAACCGGAAGAGTAGTAAATGCTGCAATTACACCAGGTAAATGAGCAGCTCCGCCGGCACCTGCTATAATAACTTTAATACCTCTTTCATTAGCATTATTTGCAAACTCTTCAACAAGTTCGGGTGTTCTGTGAGCAGATAAGGCATTAACTTCAAATGGAATTTTAAAGTCATTTAATTGTATTGCCGCTTTTTCCATTACCTTCCAGTCTGATGTGCTGCCCATTATAATGCTTACAAGAGGTGTCATAAAATTTTAATTTTTTCCTAACAAATTTAATAAATGTATTGTAATATTTTGAAATATTTTTATCAAATTACTATTATTTTAACGAGTAAAATGTTGAAATTTCAGTTTAATATTTTTCTAATATATTAATTACATTGATTTTAACAGGCATTTCTTCTAACTTATAAAACATATCGAATAAAAAATATAAATAAATAAATTGTAATGAACCAGTTACTAATTTAAAACATAATTGCCACAGATTCACTGATAAAAACAACCAAAGGTTGTTTTAAATCTGTGAATAATCTGTAGCATATATTTATGTTTTAGCATTTTAAATGAACTGATTAGTTACAATAAATTCTGTGTAAAGCAATTTTTCAATAAAATCAATCTCATTAAAGGTTTATTATTAATTTTACAACTTTATATTTTCTAATTATTATTTATGGATATTCCAACAAAATACGACCCCGCCTTAACCGA
>MENC01000019.1:0-8185 GCA_001768155.1 Bacteroidetes bacterium GWA2_30_7 | reverse complement strand
ACCTTACTGCATAGTTATTCCTCCTCCAAATGTTACCGGTGTTCTTCACATGGGTCACATGCTAAATAATACTATTCAGGATATTCTTGTTCGCCGTGCAAGAATGCTGGGTAAAAATGCGTTATGGCTTCCTGGAACCGACCATGCTTCAATTGCAACCGAAGCAAGAGTTGTTGCAAAACTTAAAGAACACGGAATCGAAAAAAAAGATATTAGCCGCGAAGAATTTCTCAAACATGCCTGGGTTTGGAAAGAAAAACACGGCGGAATTATTCTCGAACAATTAAAAAAACTTGGTGCATCATGCGATTGGTCGCGTACCAAATTCACAATGGACGACGATATGTCGGAAAGCGTAATTGATGTATTTATTGATTTATATAATAAAGGTTATATTTACAGAGGCGTTAGAATGGTTAACTGGGACCCGCAGGCTAAAACTGCCGTTTCTGACGAAGAAGTAAACTATAAAGAAGTTAATTCAAAACTTTATTATGTTCGTTACAAAATTGAAGGAACAGATGAATGGTTAACAATTGCAACAACTCGTCCCGAAACTATTCTTGGCGATACTGCAGTTTGCGTAAATCCTGAAGATGAAAGATATATTCATTTAAAAGGAAAAAGAATTATTATTCCATTAGTAGAACGTTCAGTTCCATTGATTTTCGACGAATATGTTGATAAAGAATTTGGTACAGGTGCATTAAAAGTAACACCTGCACACGATATTAATGACTATAATCTAGGATTAAAATACAATCTCGAAAGTATTGACATTTTTAACGACGACGGTACTTTGAATGAGAATGCTCAGCTTTTTGTTGGTAAAGACCGTTTTGCAGTTCGCAAAGAAATTGTAAAAACCCTCGAAGAAAAAGGTCATATTGTTAAAATTGAAGAATATAAAAATAGTATTGGTTTTAGCGAACGAACTGATGCAGTTATTGAACCAAAACTTTCGGTTCAGTGGTTTATGAAAATGCAGGAAATATCGAAACCTGCTTTGGAAAATGTTATGAATGATAACATTAAACTTTATCCTCCAAAATTCAAAAACACTTACCGTCACTGGATGGAAAATGTTAAAGACTGGTGCATTTCGCGTCAGCTTTGGTGGGGACAGCGAATACCGGCTTATTATGCACCGAGTGGTGAATTTGTAATTGCAAAAACAATTGATGAAGCTTATGTTAAGTTAAAAGAGAATAATTTAAACTTAAGTATTTACGATGTTCGTCAGGATGAAGATGTACTTGATACATGGTTTTCATCTTGGTTGTGGCCCATTTCTACTTTCGATGGAATTCGTAATCCGGAAAATGTCGATATTAAATATTATTATCCTACAAATGATTTGGTTACTGCTCCTGAGATTTTATTTTTCTGGGTTGCCCGAATGATTATTGCCGGATACGAATATATGGGCGATAAACCCTTTAACAATGTTTATCTCACAGGAATTGTTCGCGATAAACTTGGTCGAAAAATGTCGAAATCGCTTGGAAATTCACCCGACCCAATCGAATTAATTAAAAAATATGGAGCCGATGGTGTTCGTGTTGGAATGTTGTTTAGTTCTCCTGCCGGAAACGACCTGCCTTTTGATGAAAGTCTTACCGAACAGGGACGAAATTTTGGAAATAAAATCTGGAATGCTTTCCGGCTTGTAAAAGGATGGGAAATTAACGAAAATATTGCTCAACCCGAATCTTCAAAAGTTGCTGTTGAATGGTTCGATGCTAAACTAAACCAGGCAATTGAGCAGATAGATTCGCATTTTGCAAAATATAGACTTTCAGAGGCATTAATGGAAGTTTATAAACTTTTTTGGGACGATTTTTCAGCTTGGTATCTCGAATGTATAAAACCTGCCTATCAACAGCCAATTGACCGCAAAACATTAGATAACACAAATGTGTTTTTCGATAAATTGCTAAAACTTTTGCATCCTTTTATGCCATTTATTACCGAGGAGCTTTGGCAATTTTTAAAAGATAGAAAAGATGACGAAAGTATTATGATTGCTGAAATGCCAAATGCAGAAAAATACAATTTGAATCTTATTAATAATTTTGAAAAGGCAAAAGAATTAATTACAAATATCAGAGCAATTAGAAAAGAAAAAAACATTGCACAAAAAGATTCAATTGAGCTATTTATTAAATCATCTGATAGTTCGCATAATTTTGAGAATAACAATGTTATATTAAAGCTTTGTAATATTTCAAAATTAGAAACAGTAAACGAAAAACCCGATACATCAGTTTCTTTTCTTGTCGGTACTACCGAATTTTTTATTCCAATTGGAAATAATATTAATGTTGAAGAAGAATTAGCAAAACTCTATGCAGAACTTGAGTATAATAAAGGTTTTTTAAAGTCTGTTTTGATAAAACTCAGCAACGAAAAGTTTGTAAATAATGCTCCTGCAAAAGTTCTTGAAAATGAAAGGAAAAAACAATCCGATACCGAAAGTAAAATCAAATCGTTGGAAGAACAAATTTCGTCGTTAAAATAAAAATTGACGTGTTCAAATATTCTTTAAAGTTTTGAAATTTTATAAAATACTGAATATTTCCTTTAAAGATTCAATCTCGTACGAAATTTGCTCGTTATGAATTCGCTTTTCGTGATTGAAAAAAACTTGGTCGATGCCAACATTTTTAGCCCCAAGAATATCAATTTCAAGGTCATCGCCAATCATTATAGTTTCGGAATTTTCAGCTCCAGCCAGCAATAGTGCTTTATCAAAACATTGACTATTAGGTTTCTGAAAACCAATTTCTTCGGATGTAAAAATCATTCTGAAAAATTTATTTAATCCTGTATTTTCCAGTTTAATATACTGAACTTCTTTAAACCCGTTTGTGAGAATATAAAGCTCGTATTTTTTGCTTAAATATTCAACAATTTCAAAAGCATACGGAAACATGATAGTTTTTTGTGGACTCATTTCAACATAATCATTTCCAAAGCTTTCGGCTAATTTTAAGTCAACTATTCCATAAAGTAAAAAAGTATCGTAAAAGCGTTTCCAACGTAATTGATTTTTTTCAATTTTAGCTTCTCTGTACATTTGCCATAAATTGGCATTAACTTTTTGATATTCACAATAAAATAAATCAAAATCCAAAATTTTGTCTGATAATTTATACCTCTTAAATAAAAACTTAATTGTTTCGTGCGAATTAGACTTGAAATCCCATAACGTATTGTCGAGGTCTAAAAAGACATGCTTATATTTTTCGTTCACTTTTATTTACTTTTTACTATCCAATTTTTTTTTGTTTAGCTTGAAAAACACGCTTGAAGGTGGCTAACGCCACGCTTCAAGGTGTTTATATCCATTTTCCAAATCTCAAATACAGAATTGATGCACAACCAATTGAAAGTGCATAAACCAATTCGCTCAACCATATTATCTGAAGAGATGCTTGTATTTTATAAACAAATATATATACAAATATTATATAAATTGTCATTGCAAATATTTCAATAAACATTGAGATTAATGTTTTTGAAGTTCCAATCACTCCATTAAAAATTATAAATGCACTGGAAATAAAAAATATTACAAAATCTATAGTATATAATATTGGCTTTGTTGCATTAATAAGAGTTATATCATCAGTATAAATTCTTATAATAAATTCTGGAATTAATAAAGCAATAATAATTGCAAATAAATTTATAAGTCCACATAATAATACTGATTTTCGAATCAACTTAAATACTTGATTTTGTTTTCCCTGTCCTATTAAGTTGCTTGTTAATGTGTTTGTTGCAGATGCAAATCCCCAAATTGGAATCATAAGCACAATGTATATGCTACGAATAATATTTGAAACTGCTAATTCCATTTGCCCCAGTTTTTCGACAAGCATAAAGAAATAAAACCAAGCTCCGATTGATAAAATTACTTGTATCATTACCGGAGTAGAGATTTTTAATAATTCTAGGATTATAGAAAAATCTATTTTCAAAAATTTAAACAGATTATATTTTTTTAAATCAATTTTATAAATTGTGTATAAAAAAAGAAATATTGTAGCTACTGCTTCCGAAATTGAAGATGCAATTGCTGCACCGGCTATTCCAAGTGGTTGAAAACCAAAGTTTCCGAAAATCATTCCATAATCTAAAAATATATTTACAACTGCCAATATTATAAAGCTAAGTGAAATAATTTTGGTTTTGCCAATTGAAATATAAAATGCACTAATAGAAAGATTTATATACGAAAAAAACAATCCGTAACATCTGTAATTGAGATATTCTTTTGCTTTTTCAAAAATATCTGCTGAATTTACTCCTTTTGAAAGTATATCGGGTGCTACAAACTTGATTAAGAAAATTAATACAATTGATAATCCTGCTAAAAAGTAAATTGCATTATCAATATATTTACCAATTTCGACTGGTTTTCCTTCTCCTAATTTTTTGGCTGCAACTATTTGAGTACCTGTCGAAAATCCTAAGCCAATCATAAAGAAAATAAAATAGAAAACCCCGGCAATTGCCGATGCTGCAAGTTCTGTAGTTCCTACTCTTCCCAAAAAAGCTGTATCGGTAATATTTACAACGTTTTGTGCAATATTTCCAATAATTATCGGGTATGCAATTGTCCAGATATTTCGATATGAAAATTCTTGATTCATTGAATGCGTAAAGCTAATTAAGTAATTTATGATTTTAGAATTTTAAGAAAATTTAAGGTTTTTAATTTATTCAGATTTGGATTTTAATTTTCCAAAATTTCTTTTAATTTTAAGGTCAAAATCCGGTAAATGATAAAAATGAAATCTAAAGTATTATTTTTTCTTTTTGCATTTCAAATTTTTCATAATATTTCCTATTCACAATCAGATACAACAAATTCAAAACGACGAGTCTATGCCAGCTTTGAGCCTTATTTTATTTATTATTATGATAATGATTTTTTGGAAAAAAGCAATAAGATTTTCGTTGGGCAAAAAATTATACTTTTTCCGATAAGAAATATTGGAATTGGAGTACATTATTTAAAAATATTTGATTATTGGAAATACGAATTTGTTAGAGAAAAAACATATTACGAGGTTTATGGTGGTTTTTTAAGGGGTATTTTGTATTTCAAACATACATCTGTATATTGGAATGTTGGCTATTTTAAAGGAAATTATTGCACATGCGATTCTGTTCCATATCTACAAGAAGGATTAAATTATTTAAGTTTAGGAACTGGTATTTTATTCCGTTTAAAAAATGGTTTTAATCTAAATATGGGATTTAACTCGGATAATATACTTAACCCTTTAATACTCAAATATGCAAATAATTATTTCAGAATAGGGTTTACTTACGACATTCGAAAACCTATAAAATACAGTAAATATTTATACAAACGAGTGCGTTATTTATAATTTGAATTTACAGAATAATTATTGATTTATTGAATGCGTAAAGCTAATTAGTGCTTCTAAGAAAACTCAAAAAACAAAACTCAAATAAATCTCAATTCTCAAAATTTCAATTTTCAAAACCGTTTGGATATTAAGTATTTGTCATTTGGTATTTATTCGTGATTTGAAACTTGAAATTTGTTATTTTTTAAAATAAGCAGTTTTCTCCTATGTTTACAAAATTATGTAAATTGAGATTTAAGAATTTGATATTTAAACCTTTAATCTTTCAAGTTTTTGGATTTGTTTTTACATTTTTTAATTTCCTAAATTTTCATTATTTTTAAAATCGAAAAATAACAAATTTTAATAATATGATTTATGTATTTTTAGTTGCAGGAATAGCAAAAGGAATTATTATAGGATTGATAATTTCAAGGATAATAAACAAAAAGAAAGTAATTTTAACTCATGAAGCGTATTTGAGTTTAACAACCCAAATTAATGACCTCAAAACCAAACATTTAATTGCAGACGAAAAGCTAAAGGATAATATTAAAACAATTGAAAATATTGGTAATGAAGTTAAAGCTGAACGCGAAAAAGTAATAAGCCTAAGTTCGCAATTTTCAGCAAAAAATACTGAAGCTGAAAACTTTAAAACCAAACTTTCGGAACAACGCCATGAACTTGATGCAATTATCGAAAAATTAAGAATTGAGTTTAAAAATCTTGCGAATGATATTTTTGAAGAAAAATCGAAAAGATTTACCGAATAAAATAAAAACACCAAAGAGCCTTATTTGATTTATAAATTATATAAATACTACAAATAATATACTGATTTTAATAAAATTAGAAAAATAAATTCATATAAAATGTAAAAAAACCACTTAAAATATATTAAGCGGTTAATTCAAATATTTAAATTAAAATGTTACGGAATAAATCTAAAATTTCTACCTAAAAATTTGGCAGAACCGCCTAGTGATTCTTCTATTCTGAGTAATTGGTTATATTTTGCAATACGGTCGGAACGAGAAGCCGAACCTGTTTTAATTAATCCTGTATTTAAAGCTACTGCAAGTTCTGCAATTGTTGTATCTTCGGTTTCACCCGAACGATGACTCATAATTGTTGTGTATGAATAATTTGCAGCCATTTGAACTGCATTAATTGTTTCGGTTAAAGTTCCAATTTGATTAACTTTAATAAGAATTGAATTTGCAATATTATTAGTAATTCCTTTTGCTAATCGGGTTACATTTGTAACAAACAAATCATCGCCAACTAATTGTACTTTCTCGCCTAATGCATCTGTTAATTTTGCCCAACCTTCCCAATCGTCTTGGTCTAGTCCATCTTCGATTGATATGAGTGGATATTTTTTAGCCCATTTTTTCCAATAAGCAACCATTTCATCAGAACTAAGTTTCTTGCCGGTAGATTCTAAAAAATAACATTTTTCCTTTTCGTTATAAAATTCAGAAGCTGCTGCATCAAGTGCAATATAAATATCTTCACCTGGTTTAAAACCTGCTTTTTCGATAGCTTTTATAACGTATTCTATTGCTTCTTCATTTGAATTTAAATTTGGAGCAAAACCGCCCTCATCTCCAACATTTGTAGAAAATCCTTTATCTTTTAATACTGACTTTAAATGATGAAAAACTTCAGTTCCCATTCGTAGAGAGTCGGCAAAAGTATCAGCTCCAACAGGCATAATCATAAATTCTTGAACATCTATTTTATTGTCGGCGTGTGCACCGCCATTAAGAATATTCATCATTGGAATTGGAAGTGTATTTGCATTTACGCCACCAACATAACGAAAAAGGTGTTGCCCAGTAGTTTCTGCACCAGCTTTAGCAACAGCAAGCGAAACTCCTAATATTGCATTTGCACCAAGATTACTTTTGTTTTCGGTGCCGTCTAATTCTATCATTGCATTATCAATTGCATTCTGCTCAGTAATATATAGACCTTTAAGTTCTTCGTTAAGGATTTTATTTACATTATAAACAGCTTTTTCGACACCTTTTCCTAAATAACGTTTTTTATCTCCATCACGAAGTTCAACTGCTTCGTATTTTCCGGTTGAAGCTCCGGAAGGAACAGCAGCTCTTCCAATAACACCGGCATCTGTAATAACATCAACTTCAATAGTTGGATTTCCACGAGAATCTAATATTTGACGTGCACTTATTTTTGATATAAATCCCATAATATTAATTTTTTATTGATTAATCTTTCAAACTTAATAAAAGTTTTTTTAATAATTGTGTTTTTTGATTTGATGATTATTGATACAAAAAAATAACTTCGATTATAAATAAAAAAAGGACTAAGTAAAAACTTAATCCTTTTATTAAAGTATTTAATATTAAATTGTTATTCTGGTGCTTCTTCTTTGGTTTCTTTTTTAGATGCAACAACAGTATCGGTTTGTTTTTTGGCTCTGCTACGTCTTGTTTTTGGTGTTTCTGTAGCTTTTTTCTCTTTAACAGAAAGTAAGTTTTCGTTATAATCAACTAGTTCGAGTAAACACATTTCTGCATTATCGCCAAGTCTGTTACCTGTTTTTAAAATTCTTGTATAACCACCAGGTCGGTTTGCAACTTTTATTGCTACATCTCTGAATAACTCAGCAACTGCAACTTTATCTTGTAAATAGCTAAATACAACTCTTCTAGATTGAGTTGAATCTTCTTTAGATTTTGTAATTAATGGTTCTACAAATACTCTTAAAGCTTTTGCTTTAGCTAAAGTTGTGCTGATTCTTTTATGTAGTATTAAAGAAG
>MENC01000018.1:10344-13011 GCA_001768155.1 Bacteroidetes bacterium GWA2_30_7 | reverse complement strand
CAAGTTACTGAAAGAAATTCGTGTGGAGATGATAATACACCAGTTAATTTATCTGTAAATGTTAATCCAATAACAACTTCTTCGATTACAGGACCAAGTACCGTTTCTTCTGGCGAAACAGGTGTACCATATTCTGTAACTAACACATCGGGTTATACTTATACATGGTCGTTTCCTTCTGGAGGAGCAACAGTTGCATCAGGACAAGGAACTAATTCAATTACTGCTGATTGGGGATCAACTCCCGGAACATATTCTGTAAGAGTTGATGTTACCCGTAGTTGTGGCAGTCCCGATTTTCAAACATTACCTGGTGTTGTAAGTAGTCCTATTCAAAGCAATGGTTCTGGTAATTGGTCTCAAACCGGTACTTGGATTGGAGGTGTAGTTCCAACTTCTTCAAGTTATGCACAGATTCAAAGCGGACATACTGTTACAATGAATGGAAATTCAGGAGCTTGTTATAAACTTACTATTGATGGAACCGCTGAATGGACAGCCGCTAGAACTACAAATGTTGGAAATGGTGGAATTGTAATAAATTCGACAGGAAATATCACAGGAACAGGTTCAGGAATATTAACATCTACAGGTGGACTTACATTAAACAGTAATTCAAATATTTCTTCTTCAACAGTAACAATACGCCTTCAAACAAGTTCTCAAGATATTACAACTTCCGGGACACCAGGGGCTTTAAATGTTCTTGATATAACAACTTCAGTTAATAACAATGGAACGCTTACAATTGCCAATAGTGGCACGCTTTCGGGAAGTGGAACACTAACTCAAGGAAGTAATTCAACTTTAAATATATATGGAACAACATTCTCATTAACAAATTTAGTTGCTACTGCTACAGGAAATACAGTCAATTATGGAGCAAATGCCAGCCAAACTGTCAGAAGTGCAACTTATAATAACTTAACTGTTTCTACAACAGGAACTACTAATACTAAAACACTTGGAGGAAATATTATTGTAAATGGTGATTTGAACATAACAGGAGTTACTTTAGATGCAAGTACTTCAAATTATTCTATTTCTACTGCCGGTGATTGGACAAATACAGGTACATTTAATCCTCGTAATGCAACTGTTACATTTAATGGAACTTCAACACAAACGATTACGAATGCTTCAGGTGAAACATTTAATAATCTTAATATGACAGGTGTCGGAGCAAAAGACTTGTCGGGGAATGTTACAATTAATTTTGATTTTACTTTAAACAGTACAGTTAATGTTGGCGATAACGATATTAATATTCTTGGAAACTGGGATAATTCGGGTACTTATAATGCAACTTCAAATAACGATGTAACTTTTTCAAATAGTACAACAATTGGAGGGTCATCAAACACAAGTTTTAAAAATGTAACTGTTACAGGAACACTTACAAATTCAGCATCGGGAAATATGGAAGTTACTGGGGATTGGACAAATAGCGGAACTTTTAATCATAATAATGGAACTGTTACATTTAATGGAACTTCAACTATCGGGGGTACTGCAACAACAACATTTAAAGATGTTGTTATTAGCGGAACATTGACAGGGAAATCTGCCGGAAATTTTAATGTAGCAGGAAACTTTACTAATAACGGAACATTTAATCATAATAATGGAACGGTTACATTTAATGGAGCATCCCAATCAATTAGCGGAACGACTGATTTAGCAACATTCAATAATCTCACAGTTAACAATGGTTCAACTGTAAATGTTGACTTAGCTAATAATATTACAACCGCAGGAACTTTAACTGTTGATGGAACATTAACACTTAATTCAAATGCCACAAGTACCTCAACTTTAATTGATAATGGAATTTCTGGCACAGGTAGCATAGTTTCGGAAAGATATTTAAGCATTAATCAAGCATGGTACACTGCTTGTCCAGTAAGTAATGGACAAGGAAGTTTATATAGCCTTGATGCAAGTAATAAAATGTTTTATTGGAGCGAAACAACAGGAACATGGGTAGCAGTTGCAAATGGCGATAATTTAGATGTAATGAGAGGCTATCCTTTTAAATCAACTTCTGCTAACAGAACTATAAATTATGCTGGCACATTTAATACAGGAAACAAAAGTATTGCCCTTACAAGAACTCCTGCTGCAACAAGGCCAGGATGGAATTTAATAGGAAATCCATACCCATCTGCTATTGATTGGGATGCTGCCGGATGGACAAAAACTAATGTATATAATAATACATTCTGGATTCGTTCTAATGGTGTATTCTTAACTTATAATGGAAATACAGGAATTGGAGTACCAGAAGGAACTACAAGTAAAATTCCTGCTCATCAGGCATTTTGGGTTATGGTGGATTATGCTTATACAACAGGAGATATTACAGTTCCAAATTCTGCAAGAGTTCACGACAATCAGAACATTTTAAAAAATCTCAAATCAGCTGGAATAGATGTGCTAAGAGTTAATGTAACAAAAGATGGTTACACTGATCAGGCAGCAATTTGTTTTACTGCAACTGCTGCAACAGCAAACGATGCTTATGATTCTGAAAAATCTATGGGTGCTGATGTAAATATTCCACAGGTTTATTCATTAAGTTCAGCAAATAAATCATTGGCTATCAATACATTTCCTGACATTACTGCCAGTACAGAGATAAAGTTAGGCTACAAAGCGTGGGTTGCT
>MENC01000018.1:0-10336 GCA_001768155.1 Bacteroidetes bacterium GWA2_30_7 | reverse complement strand
GAGCTAACAATAATTATACTTTTAATACAGGAGCAACTACAAATACTACTCGATTCAAATTAAAATTTGATGATAATCCTCTACCAGTACAGTTTTTATCATTTACTGCTAAAAAAATAAATACAAGCGTTGAACTGAATTGGAAATTAGGTTCTGAAATTAATAACAATTATTTTTTAATAGAACGCTCTAATGATGGACAAAACTTCATTGAATTATCTAAAATTAATGGTGCTGGAAATTCAAACAAATTAACTCAATATTATTATTCTGATATTAAGCCAAATAACGGTGTGAATTATTATAGATTAAAACAAGTGGACTTTAATAATGATTACTATTACAGCAAAGTAATTACTATTAATTTTGAATCAAATTCTATTGAAGCCTTAAAAAATATTTACGTTGATAAAAATTCTATTTATATTCAATTAAATAAAAATGATATTAATAATTTATTAGTTGAAATTTACGATGAATCTGGACGACAAGTTTTTAATGAAAATTTAATTCAACCTACTGAGTTTAATTTCGTAACTTTACCTAAAAATATTACATCCGGCATATATTTTTTAAAGATTTATAATACTGATTTTAATTTTAGTAAAACAATTAATATTTCATATTAAACTTAGAATTGCTAAATGGCTATTCCTAAACTTAAAACAGATAAATTTACCTATGCAGATTATCTAACATGGAATGATGATAAACGTTGGGAAATTATAGACGGCTATATTTACGACATGAACACTTCACCAAAACGTAAACATCAATCTATCTCCGGAAATCTATCTGTACTTTTTAGTAATTTTTTGAAAGTAAAAAAATGTAAAGTTTATATTGCTCCCTTCGATGTATGTTTATGCGAAAAAAACGAATCAGACGAAGAAATCGAAAATGTAGTTCAACCCGATATTTCAATATTTTGTGATACATCTAAGCTCAATGATAATGGCGCAAAAGGAAGTCCCGATTTAATTATTGAAATACTTTCAGAATCAACTTATAAGAAAGATTTAGGAGTAAAACTCATTTTATATCAAAAATATGCAGTAAAAGAGTATTGGCTCGTTGACCCAAATACTGATTCATTAACAGTATATAAACTCGACTTATTTGGAAGGTACCAAATTGAAAAAGAATACACTAAAAACGAAAAAGTAATTGTTGGGATTTTTCCAGAATTGAAAATAAATATTAACGAATTATTTGAAGAATAAAATTTGCTCTTTAAAAAAGAGAGAATTATGAATTGTAATCTTATTTTATATAAAAATCCAAATATTGTATCAAAAATGATTGATAATGACTATTTGCTTATTCCAATAGTTAAAGATACAATGGACATGAATAATATTTTTGGTATTAGTGAAGTAGGAACTTTCATTTGGGATAATATAGACGGTGAAACAACAATCAAAGATTTAATAAAAAAAGTTGTTTCTGAATACGAAATTGAAAAAAAAATTGCATCAAACGATGTTTATGAATTTATAACAGACTGTTTTAATAATAATATCTTAATTCAAAAACATTTTGGAAAACAATAAAAAACCATATAAAAAGCCCATTTTAGAAAAAATCGTAATTGATACGGATTTTTCTCTTATAATGATGACAGAGCCACCAACATCAGATCCGCCTTTTTAGCTTTAATATTAATGACCATATCAAAAACCTTTAATATAGCAGACATAAATATAGAAATTTCATGGAATCCAACTATTTTTAATTTATATTTCAGCAATCAATTTTTGAAATTTTCATCGATTCTTTCTAATAATGAGTGTTATAAAATCAAAATTATCTCAATTAATAAAAAAATTCCTTTTGAAAGAAATAATAAAAACAATTGGAAAATTTCAAAATTATCAAACAATTTATTTTCATATCAATTAAAATCATTCAAGTCAGAATTTTTAAGAATAGAACTCCTATTTTCTCTCAAAAACAAAATATGGGAATTGTTTTACTATAATTACGATAATATTGAACCAATTAAGTTTAATCCGTTTATACATCCACTAGGAAGTTTAATTATTCAAAATATAATATTACAAAACAACGGATTTTTTATTCACGGCTCTGCGGTAAACTACAAATCAAAAGGTTTAATCTTTACAGGAAAATCGGGAACGGGAAAAACTACAATATCGAATATTTATAAAAAATCGGGTTATTTTGTTATACATAACGACAGATTAATAATTCGAAAAATAGATAATAGTTATATGATGTTTAACTCTCCAATGCTCAATGTTACAAATTCTACAACTTATCATATAAATAAAATATTTTCAATTTATCATTCCAGTAAAAACGAAATAAAAAGTTTAAATAAAATTGAAACCTACAAGCAGATTATTCCTAATATAATTCAACACAATATAGATAACAACCTAATAGTTTTATTATCTGACACATATACTGATTTTTTAAAATGTTTTGATTTTTATACTTTAGGGTTTGTTCCTGATAATCATATTATTGATTTTATTGATGAGCATATTAGTAAATAATCACAATTCAAAATATTCAAAAACGCTGCTGGATACATTAAAAAATGAATTATCTGCCGGAACAACTGTAAATATTAAATTAGGTGGATTCAGCATGTGGCCTTTTATAAAATCGGGTACGATAGCAGTAGTTAAAAAGCAAAATATCAGCGAATTAAAATCAGGTGATATTATAGTTTTTTCTTCAATCAATAAATTAATTGCACACCGGATTATTTATTGTAACAAATCTAAAACAAAAATAATTACTAAAGGCGATAACAAATTTTACAACGATGGTTATTTAACAGCAACAAATTATTACGGAAAAATTAATTTAATAAATAATGAAACGAAATCAATAATTCCTGATTCAAAACTCAATTCAATATTAAACTTTATACTTGCAAAATTAAGTTACATTTTAACACCATTTTATAGAGTTTTCTTTAAATTTATAAAATACTCAAATTTAGGATGATAAAATCTGATGCAATTTATAAAACAATTGATTAGTTCTAAAATCAATCTGTTGTCATCCGAATAAAAAAAAAGATTACATTATTTACCATCTATAAGTAAACATAGCTGTTCTCAAACATAGTAAATCAACGAATTAACTGATATAAATCATAAATAAATCTAATATTGTTTAGTAATTTTATCTAAATTTTGATGTTATATTTAATAAAATTTTAGTTGAATAGTACTGATATTTTATATTTACGCAGTTAGGAATTTATTTAAATTAAGTTACTAAAGGATTATTTAATAAATGGTTCATAATTTATATCAATTTAATGTCAAAAAACATTCTACATTGTGAGGATTGTAATGTTTTAAAGAATTCATTTTTTTGTAAAATTGCTTTCGAAGACCAAAAATATCTTTCTTTAAACAAATTTTGTTCTACTTACAAAAAGGGAATGACAATATTTTGTTCTGGCACTAAGCCTGTTGGCGTTTACTGTTTGAAGCAAGGAAGTGTTAAAATTATTATATATGGAACTCTAAAAGAACATACTATTCGTTATATAAAGCCGGGCGAATTATTTGGATTAGATTCACTCTTAACCGACCATAATTTTCATTGCTGTGCTTCTGTTACTGAAGATGCGGTAGTTTGTAGAGTCAATAAACAAGATTTTTTTAATATTCTTTCAAAATATCCAAATCTTACTTTTGAATTAATGTCATTGCTTGGTAAATTAATAGAGGAAGCCGAACATAAAATTATTTCATTAGCTCAAAAAAATGTCAGAGAACGAACTGCAGAAAGTTTAATCTATTTTTATAAACTATTTTACGACAACATAAGAGATATCTCAAGCAACAATTATATGAAAAATGGAATGTACCTTTCACGTGTAAATATTGCTAATATTGTTGGTACATCAACTGAAACAGTTATTAGAATGTTATCAGAATTTAAAAACGACGGCTATATATCTATTAAAGGAAGAGGTATTTTTATTAAAGACGTACGTGGGTTAGAAAAAATAGCTGGAAATTAAATTTAAAGTTCAAAACCCCAAGTTCCAAGTCCAAAGCCCCAAGTTTCAAGTCCCAAATTCCAAATCAGCTACAGAGTAGCGTAATATTTAAAATCCCAAATTCCAAAAACCTGTAAATCCTGTAATCCTGTCAAAACCAAATTCCAAATCTCGTTGATGTGTTTTTTAAGATAATAAAACGTGGATTAAAATCATAAAATCATATATCATAATCTCATACTTAATTAATTTATAACAATGTAATATTACAAAATTAAAAACATATAAATTTTGGAGGAAATTTTATGGATAGACGTACATTCTTTAAGTTTGGAGCAATTACATTAGGAACCGTAATAACAACATTTGCTCTATCTTCTAATACGGCATTAGCCAGTAATAAAGAATTTAAAACTTCTAAATCAAAAGAAACATCAACTATTTGTCCTTTCTGCGGAGTTGGTTGTGGATTAATAGTTTCGACAAAAGAAGGAAATATTATTAATATTGAAGGCGACAACGATAATCCAATCAACGAAGGTTCTCTCTGTTCTAAAGGTTCTGCATTGTTTCAGGTTGCAGTTAACGAACGCCGTTTAAAACATGTTCTTTATCGTGCGCCAGGTGCAAAAGAATGGGAAAAGAAAGACTGGTTATGGGCTATTGAAAAAATAGCCAAAAATATTAAAGAAACCCGTGATAAAACATTTGAAACCGAAAAGGACGGAAAAATTGTTAACCGTACACAAGGAATTGCTCAACTTGGAGGAGCAGCACACGACAATGAAGAATGTTATCTGTTATCTAAATTTGCGAGAGCACTTGGAATTAATTGGCTTGAACATCAGGCAAGATTATGTCATTCATCTACCGTTGCAGCACTTGCAGCAAGTTTCGGCAGAGGTGCAATGACAAATCATTTTAACGACTTAATGAACTCCGATGTAATAATGGTTATGGGTTCAAATATAGTTGAAATGCACCCGATGGCAACAAAATGGATTATGAAAGCTAAAGAAAAAGGAGCTAAGATAATTTCGTCCGACCCACGTTTCACTCGTACTTCATCAATTGCCGACATTTATACCAAATTCCGCTCAGGAACCGATATAGCTTATGTTGGAGGTATGATTAATTATGCCATTTCGAACGATAGGATACAGCATAATTATTTATTAAATTGTACTAATGCTTCTTTTATCGTTAATGAAGGTTATTTTTTCAATAATGGTTTGTTTGCAGGTTATAATCCAGAAAAAAGAAAATATGACAAAAAAATGTGGGTTTATGAAACCGATGCAAAAAATAATATCAAAAAGGATACAACATTACAACATCCAAGATGCGTATTTCAACTTTTGAAAAAACATTACGAAAGATATGATGTTGATACAGTTTGTAATATTACAGGTACTCCTGTAGATGATTATTTAAAAGTTTGCGACTTATTTACAAGTACATATCCCGAAAACAAATCAGCAACATGGTGCTATGCAATGGGTGCTACTCAGCATACAGTAGGTACACAATATATCAGAACTTATGCAATACTTCAACTTTTATTAGGAAATATTGGTATTGCAGGAGGTGGAATAAATGCTTTACGTGGCGAATCAAATGTACAAGGCTCAACCGATATGGCACTTCTTTTCCATATTCTTCCTGGTTATTTGGCTTGTCCTGAACCCGACGACGTTGACCTTAAAACATATATTGAAAAATATACTCCTAAATCAGCCGACCCAAAATCGGCTAATTGGTGGGGAAATTACTCAAAATATATTACAAGTCTTTTAAAAGCTTGGTGGGGAGAAAATGCTCAACCTGATACCGATGGTGGTTATGCTTTTAATTATTTACCCAAAAAATCGGGTGTAAACGACTTTATGAGTTTATTTGAAAATATATATAAAGGTAAAACCGAAGGATTATTAATTTGGGGAATGAATCCGGCAGTAGGTGGACCAAATCTTAATAAAGAAAGAAAAGCATTAGAAAAATTAAAATGGATGGTTGTTGCAGAATTATGGGAAACCGAAACTGCTGAATTTTGGAAACGACCAGATGTTGACCCTTCAGCAATTCAAACAGAAGTATTTCTTTTACCCGCATGCTCTTCTGTAGAAAAAGAAGGCTCAATTGCAAATTCAGGAAGATGGACTCAATGGCGTTATGCAGCTATTCATCCAGGCGACGAAGGATGGCACGGCGATGCACGTTCCGACTTATGGATTGTTGATGCTTTATTTAAAGCTGTTAGAAAAGAATATAATAATGGAGGAAAATTCCCTGACCCAATATTGAAACTAAATTGGGATTATAACTCTGGAGATAATATTGATGTTGATATAGAACCTGATGTACATGCTGTTGCTTCCGAAATTAATGGTTATTTTATTGAAAATGGTGTAAGAAAAGGACAGGTTCCTGGATTTGCCAAATTAACCGATGACGGAACTTCAGCTTGTGGAAACTGGGTATATTGTGGTGGTTATGTTAGCTGGGGCAATACCGAAGGAGATAAATCAGCACCTAATTATGTTAAAAATTATCTTGGTGAATTTTCTAACCGCTATGCAAGACGAATTGCTGAAAAAGATGAACCTAAAACCATGGCATTAATATCTGAAGGAAGAGCACCAGGCATGAACCATAACTGGTCTTGGTGTTGGCCTGTTAACCGCAGAATTCTTTATAACCGTGCCTCAGTTGATTCTAATGGCGAACCTCTTAATAAAGAACGTTGGGTAATAAGATGGAATCCAAATCTTAATGAAGGAAAAGGAGCATTTGAAGGCGATGTACCAGATGGTCCTTGGGCTCCAAGCGAAAAATATCCTTTTATAATGACAGAAGAAGGTGTGGGTAGAATATTTTCACCAAAACCTAACGAAGGTCCTTTTCCAGAACATTACGAACCATTGGAAACACCAATATCAGTAAATCCATTCTCAGAACAAATGCTAAATCCTGTTGTTATACTTTATCATAAAGGTGATGAGTTAAACAAAGAATTAAATGCAATAGGTTTATCCAATGAGTTTCCGATAGTGGCTACAACATTCCGACTCACAGAACACTGGCAAGGTGGTGCAATGACCCGTAACCTTGCATGGCAATCAGAGTTAATGCCAAATCTATTTGTAGAAATAAGCAAAGAACTCGCAACCGAAAAAAATATTTCTAATGGTGATAAAGTATCTGTAATTACTGCACGAGGAAAAGTTTCAGCTTTTGCACTTGTAACTAATCGTTTTGAACCTGTGATAATAAAAGACAATGGAGTGGAAAAGAAAATTCATCAAATTGGATTACCATGGCATTACGGTTACTCTGGAATTGCAACAGGCGATTCTGCAAATTTACTAACTCCTCATGTAGGCGACGGAAACACCAATATACCTGAATATAAAACATTTCTCTGCAACATAGAAAAAGTATAGGAGGTAAAAAATGGAAAATAAAACAGAACAAATTGCATTATTATTAGATAACACAAAATGTATCGGATGTCGCGGATGTCAGACATCATGCAAGCAATGGAATAACCTTTCATCAGAAAAAACAGAATTTTTTGGAGGCGCCGGGTATCAAAATCCAGCAAATCTATCAGGTTCAACTTATACTTTAGTGAAATTTCACGAAGTTGTAGAAGATGATAAATTAAAAGATTGGGTTTTCTGGAAAACTCAGTGTCAACATTGTATTAATCCAGCATGCGCAAGTGTATGCCTTGTTGGAGCAATCCAAAAGAGTGAAAATGGACCAGTGGTTTGGGATGACTCAAAATGTATTGGGTGTCGTTATTGTATGTTATCGTGTCCATATAATATACCTAAGTTTGAATGGGATAGCGTTATGCCACAAATCCGTAAATGTTTTCTTTGCTTCGACCGCATTGAACAGGGACAAATTCCTTCGTGTGCTAAAACTTGTCCAACAGAAGCAATTATGTACGGTACTCGTAACGAATTGATTGAAATTGCTGAAGACAGACTTAGTAGCCAACCCGATAAATATTATCAACACATTTACGGTTTAAATGAAGTTGGTGGAACGTTAATATTAAATATTTCAAGTATTCCGTTGGAAGAAATGGGATATCCCAAAAACCTTACAACAGAACCATTGGCTTCAAGAACAGCTACTTCAATTAGTTCAATTTCTCCAGTTGTTGTGGGCTTAGGAGCAGCACTTGGTTTATTTGCTATAATAACTAATAGAAAAAATGAAATTGCAAAACAAAAAGCAAAGGAGGTATTAAAATGAATACTAATAAAATATCAAAAGGAAAAGGAACAACTATTCTTTATTTGCTTGCAACAATCGGAATAGTTTTGATTATTACAAGATTATTAAATGGATTTACAAGTATTACAAATTTATCTGACGGGTATCCTTGGGGACTTTGGATAGGTGTAGATATAATGGCAGGAATTGCAATGACCACAGGTGGACTAATATTAGCAACTCTGGTTCTTATTTTTGGAATAAAAAAATACCACCAGCTGTTGCAGCCTGCAATTTTAACTGCATTTCTGGGATATGTACTTGAGATAATAGGACTAATTCCCGATTTAGGACGTCCTTGGGCTTTATACAATGCTTTGTTTTACTGGAATAACTCATCGGTAATGTTTGTTGTTGCATGGTGTGTTATACTTCAAACCATTGTACTTGCAACTATTTTTGCACCGGTTATATTTGAAAAATTAAAATTAACCCGATTGCAAAAATCTTATAATTCTATTGTTCCCTGGGTTGCTTGTTGTATTATAACATTCTTTGTATTTCTGATTTCAAAATCAATGATATGGACAGGAATAACATTTGTTTTATTTCTTATATTAATGTTCACTTTTAAAAGTATTACCAAGAATAGTGCATTACTTTTACTATCAATTATTGGATTAATCATTTCTGTTACACATCAGCAAGCTCTTGGTTCCTTGTTTCTTATTATTCCAGAAAAACTATCTGGATTATGGTTCTCACCAATGTTACAGATTAACTTTCTTTTGTCGTCAATAGCTCTTGGGCTGGGTATGATTATTTTTGAATGTACCCTTTCGTCCAAAGTTTTCGGTTGCGGCTTAGATACACAGCTTTTGAAAAATATTGGAAAATTTCTGCTTGTAATGCTCATTTTTACTGTAATATCACGATTCATAACATTATATTTTCAAACAAACTTTGTTTTCGATAATGCAGGAACAACTGCTCAACTCACTTCTTTCTGGCTCGAAATTTTTACAGGATTAATTATTCCTATAATTTTGCTCCTTTTACCATCAGTAAGAAACTCTTCGACTGCAACTTTCTGGGTAGCTATTCTGGTGGTTTTTGGGGTGATTTTGAACAGAATCAATGTGGCTTTTATAGGAATTAACAGAGCCGATTATCCATCATATTATCCAAATCTCGGAGAAATATTTATAACTGTAGGAATTTTTTCAATAGGACTTTTGTTGTTTTATAATATAAGTCGCCGTTTTTCAATTTTCGCAAATCATTAATATCCGTGTAAATGAAACAGCAATGGCTAAAAAAAACACACAAGGGAATGATTATAAAGCGAAAGTGGATGAACTAAACGCAGAGTCCCTTTTAGGAGACTCTGCTGGAAAGATGAAATTTGTGTATTTTGGGGTTCACCTTGTTTGATAGCTATGTTTAAAAGAACGAATAAAAAATGAAGAGATTATCTAACAGGGTTAATTGCGTAGCCAACCTCAAACTTCAAACATCAAACTTGATAAAAATGAGACAATAACTAAATTATAAACACATGGAAAATAGTAATAATTCTCTCTTAGATTTTATAAATGCTTACTTTGAACTGATAAAGTCATTTGAACCAACATTTATTAAATCTTTCAATAAAGGCTCTACCGACAAGAATATCAACCTGATTTCACAAAAAAGATATATTATTACCGACGATATTTGGGAAATTATTCAAGACGATAATTATAAATTTATTGGGTTATATATCCAATTATTAAAAATTTATGGCAAGGAATACGAAAAAGAGCTAAATACAATTAATAATATATTTTTCATAGATAATTCATTTTCTAAAGAATTTACATTAAATGTACTTAAAAATGAAAATAAGTTACTTTTCGATTTTGCAAGAGACAATAATTTCAGT
Source organism: Bacteroidetes bacterium GWA2_30_7 (assembly GCA_001768155.1). Classification (GTDB taxonomy): domain Bacteria; phylum Bacteroidota; class Bacteroidia; order Bacteroidales; family GWF2-33-38; genus GWA2-31-9. The sequence continues at coordinate 188 of MENC01000018.1, read as the reverse complement.
ACTGAATTTATCTCATTTTTCTCAGTACTTCTTGCTTTTCCTTACCGTAAAGCTGTAGCCGACTTTGTTAAACATAAAACTAACTTAACTAATCACAATTCAGGTCTTTGCCCAGTTTGCGGACACTGGCCTGTAATATCCTACATTACAGAAAAAGAAGGTAAAAAAATAATGGCATGTATTTGCTG
>MENC01000017.1 GCA_001768155.1 Bacteroidetes bacterium GWA2_30_7 | reverse complement strand
TATTCAGGAGTTGATATTGCTTTAAAAAATGAAAATAATGGTTATGGTGGAATATTAATAAGAAGTATTTATAGTCTAAAAGAGACAAAACTTTATAAAGGTCCAATGGTTTGCTCTATGAAACTTTTCAGTGGGACAAGTGCTTTTACAGAATCAATTAAAACAAAGATTATTGAACATAATTTTGATAAAGTAGAAGTCCATAAATCTGAACGAATCGGATTAGGTGAAAATGCAAAGCAAAGTAAAACCGATAAATTAAATTACCGTTTTTATATAAATATCAAATGATTGCAGATAAAGACACTAATATTATTTATTTCTCAGAAATATTAAAAACAGATTCAAAATTTTCTAAAACTTGTAAACAAATTACAGATGTTTTAGATAAATATAACATTATATACAATTTTCTTCCTAACACAAAAGATATTTGGGCGAGAGATTATATGCCAATTCAAATATCTGAAAACAAATTTATAGAATATAGATATGACCCTGATTATTTGCAAGGTACTCAAAAAGGAAAAAGAGACTTAAAAACATATCCTGATATTGTCTGCGATAAAATCAATTTAAAAACAATAAAAACCGACATTATACTTGATGGTGGAAATGTAGTAAAATCATCAAATGCAATTATTCTAACAGATAAAATATTAGAAGAAAATAAAAGAACTTACCATAAAACACAGTTACTTGATAAACTTCGTGAGCTTTTTGAAGTAGATAAAGTTATTTTAATTCCTTGGGACGAAGATGAACGTTATGGACATGCAGACGGCATGGTCAGGTTTATTAACGACCAAACAGTTTTATTAAACTGGTATATAGGTTTAAAGAATTGCAAATTCAAAGATAAATTATTGAATACTTTAAAAGAAAACAGAATAAATTATGAAATTTTAAAATTAGATGTTTTAAATAAAAACGAGAAATTAAATTGGGCTTATATAAATTTTCTTCAAACAAGCGAGATTATTATATTGCCAAAATTTGTAATTACTGAAGATAATCAGGCATTTGAAGATAATCAGGTATTAGAACAATTTAAAAAATATTTTCCTGTTTATGCAAAAACAGGTAAAATTATACAAATTGATTGCACTGAAATTGTAAAAAATGACGGTGCGTTAAATTGTATTTCATGGACAACTTATAAAAAAAAATAAAAATATGAACAAAAAATTAATTATCCCAATTCTAACAATTCTACTGATTGTAGTTATTGTTTTCATGGTTAAAGATTTGTTTTTTAACGACAAAAATCAGGAAAATCCTTACGAATTAAATACAGATAGTATTGGCAGATACGACTCATCTTTAATTTGTTATAACGAAATTTTTCAAATAAATCTCAATATGGAAGAACCAAAAGGAATTGCAATTGACGATTCTGATTTCGTTTATGTAGCAGGAATTAAAAAAATTATGATTTTTGATTCTGGCGGAAAGCATATTTCAGAAATAACAACCAGCGATACTGCGACTTGCATAGCTGTAAATTCAAAACAGGAAATATTCGCCGGAATGGTAAATCACATAGAAGTTTGGAATAAAAACGGAACTCTAATTTCAAAATGGAAAACCGAAAACCCGTTATCAATTTTTACAGGAATTGCAGTAAACGATTCTTTGGTTTTTGTAGCCGATGCCACAGAAAGACTTGTTCATCAGTTTACTATGCAAGGAAAATTAATCAATAATATTGGAGCCGAGGATTCATTAAATGGAATTCCGGGAATAATTATCCGTAGTGCTTATTTTGATGTTGCATTAGGTCGTGATAATGAAATTTGGGTTGGAAATCAGGGAAGATATTCTGTTGAGGCTTACGATTTTAAAGGAAACATAAAATCAAGCTGGGGCGTTGCTGCTATGAGTATCGAAGGATTTAGCGGATGCTGCAATCCTACAAATTTTGCAATTTTCAAAGATGGTTCATTTGTAACAAGCGAAAAGGCAATTGAAAGAGTAAAAATATATTCTCAATCGGGTGAATTTAAGTGCGTTGTTGCAGGAACGGAAAAATTCGACAAAGGAACAAAAGGACTTGACCTTGCAATAGATTCAAAAGAAAGAATTTTTGTGCTTGACCCGATGAGGAAGATGGTTCGGGTATTTGAGAAAAAAGATGAAAGAGTGATTTAAAAAGAGATAATAGATATTTTTTGAATTAAATTGAAGTAATTTTATTAAACTTTGCGACTTTGCGCCTTTGTGGCATAAAAAAATAGAATTTATAACATGAGAAAATTAGGACAAGAACTTTAAATACTTTATAAAATGAACAGACGAAATTTCATTCTAACCCTCGTAAGGGGTTCGATATTTACCGGAGTTACAGCAATTTCCGGTTACGTATTATTCAAAGAAAAAAACAATTCGGAAAACTGCAATTTCGATTATATCTGTAAAAGTTGCAGTAAATTAGACAATTGCAAATTACCGGAAGCTTCACGATTTAAAGCCCCAAGTTCCAAGTCCCAAGCCCTAAATCCCAAATTCGTAAATCCTAAATCGTAAATAACATAAGTGAGTTCCGAACAAAAAAATAATAAATATTCAAGGCGTGATTTTATTCGTAACGGAATAAGGTTTTCAATACTTGCCGGAATTGGAGTAATTGGCGGAACTTTGCTTACCAAAAAATTATCTTCAAAAACACTCTGGCAAATAGACACAAAAAAATGTACACAATGCGGACGTTGTGCAACAAGCTGTGTTAAAATGCCTTCGGCGGTTAAATGTTTTCACGCATTCGACATGTGCGGATATTGCGATTTATGCGGAGGATATTTCAAACCCGGAACAAAAGACCTGACAACAGCCGCCGAAAATCAACTTTGCCCGACAAGTGCCTTGAAGCGAAAATTTATTGAAGAGCCATTTTTTGAATACGAAATAATTGAAGACCTGTGTATTGGCTGCGGAAAATGCGTTAAAGGCTGCGAAGCATTCGGAAACAGCTCTTTACAACTTCAAATAAATCAACATATTTGCGATAATTGCAACGAATGTTCAATTGCTCGCGATTGTCCGGCAGAAGCAATTTCAAGAGTTTCATTTTCTGATTCATATTTGATGGAAGGAATTGAAAAGAATAGAGTTTGGAAGAACAAATAAAAATTAAAGTATCAAATAATGAGAATATTAGAATTGATAGTCATAACCATATTGTTAATAATGTTTAGCAAATATAAAGTTTGTACTCAGAACACAATTAGGTTCAATGATAGAGATGATGATTTTGCATATAGTGGGATTGAAAACACTTTTGAATTTAAATCAAATTATACAAAGAACGACTCATTAACATATAGTTTCACAGATGGTAAGATAGGTTTTAAACATGAAAAATATACATATAAAACTAAACCTTGCGACTCTACGACTTTTTTTGTACACAAGGGCATAAGGGGGCAAATTGTTCATATACAAACAATTAAGATTCGTAAAATTCCTGAACCTTCAATAGCAATAAATGGAATTGAATTAAAAATGGAAATAGATAAATTAATACTTATTAATTCAAATAAGATTGAAGGATATTTAGATGCAGATAATTGGCTTAAAGACAAACTTAAAGTTATTTCATTTAATTTAAAATTTGTTACAAATAAAGGAGATATTTCTTTAGAAAGTAAAAATGATTTTTTTACTAAAGATATGATTGAAAAAATTCAGCTTTTAAATTCAGGAGATAAGATTGTATTTGAAAAAATTTTATTATCCAGACCAGAAGGTTATGTAAGATACTTAAATCATGATATTCCACTATTAATAAAATAAAACGTATAATCCAATTCAGATTAATGTCTTTTGTTACGATATTTACTAAATTGACACAAACGCAAAGTTTTTACATAAAGCTGCTTAAATCTATTTGTAGCTCTGTGTTTCTCTGTGTTAGAAAAAAAATTCTACAGATTCTATTAATTCTACTTTCAATACAGTCATTCAATACTTTTGCAATAAAACGCTTCCCAAAACCCGAATTTGAATCCGGTCACATTCAACCTCATACTGTAACTCCCACTCCAAGAGCCGAAATTCTTGAATATCTTGATGTTTTTGTCTTAATTTCAAGTCTTTCGTTAATTACATGGTTTATTTTAAAAAAACGTTCACGCAAAGGCGCTTTTTGGATGTCGGTTTTTGCAGTTTTGTATTTTGGTTTTTACAGAGAAGGTTGTGTATGTGCAGTTGGTTCGGTTCAAAATGTAACTCTTGCACTTTTTAATTCTGCATATAATATTCCTGTTTCAGCATTACTATTTTTTGTTATTCCATTGATTTACACATTGTTTTTTGGACGAACTTTTTGTGCCGGAATTTGTCCTCTTGGTGCAATTCAGGATATTTTTGCATTCCAGCCAATGCACTTAAAACTCTGGCTCGAAAAAGTACTTGGAATCATTCCCTTTATATATCTCGGATTATCATTGCTTTATGCCGCAACCGGAACTGATTTTATAATTTGCCGATATGACCCGTTTGTAGGATTTTTTCGTTTCGATGCAACATTTATGATGTTCAGTATTGGAGCAATTTTGCTGATTATCGGAATTTTTATTGCACGACCGTATTGCCGGTTTCTTTGTCCTTACGGAGCTATTTTAAACCTTGTCAGCAGATTCTCATTCAAACACTTAACAATAACTCCCAAAGAATGTATAAACTGCAGATTATGCGAAAATTCCTGTCCATTTGAAGCAATCAACAAACCAACTCTACTCAAAGAAAAAGAAAAAACTGAAACTTCAGTAAGACGATTCTTTTTGTTAAGCATTATAGTTCCGGTTTTGGTAATTGCCGGAGGTTTTATTGGAGCAAATTTTCACGAAAATCTTGCAATTGTCAACAAAAAAGTCCGGCTTGCCGATGAATTAATCAATAACACAAACTACGGACTTAAAAATAAAGATGCTATTGAAATTGCTGCGTTTAAAGAATCGGGCAAAACAAACGAAATGGTTGTAACAGATGCAAAATCAATATTAAACGAATTTTATATCGGAGGAACTCTTTTAGGAGCATTTATCGGTTTGGTTTTCGGTTTAACATTAATCAGCCTCACAAGATTCAGATACCATGCCGATTACACTCCAAATAAAGCAACCTGCCTGAGTTGTGGAAGATGTATGGAACATTGTCCGATAAAATAAAAAAAAGACTGTTGTTTTCATAAAAATAATTCTAAATATCGGTATTATTACCGACATTTATCGTTTTCGTTTATCGGCGAAAATCAGGCATTGGTCAATTAAACTTGATGCTTAGTCATCAATATGGAGCATTTTGTAAAATCCGCAATGTTTGTAATAAAATAAAACAAACTATCTGTATTTTTAAAAAAAAATTAAGACAATATGAACATTACAGTAAGTTATAAAAAAATATTTTTTTTAATTCTGAGTTTATTCACATATAATGCTTATAGTCAAACATGTAGCTCAATTGCTATGGAAAATGCCAAATCATTAAATTATTTAATTAATGGTAGCTCTAAGGTTGATTATTCGGTTAATAAAGAAGGCGATAGAATATATTCGATTTATAAAAGCGGTGCATTTGAAATAAAATCGTATTGTTATTGCAAAAACGATACGTTACATATCTTTAAAGGCGAAAGTCCTCAATATACTGTAACTGGTACTGACACAACTGGATATTCAATATTTGGAGATTGTAAAATACCTCTTCACCTAAAAGTTGGAGATTCTTTATTAAGTTACTCTGAATTCACAACAAACTCATTTTCGTCATCAAGCAGACAAGAAGCATATAAAACATCTTCTTATGTTTTAGGCAATTACAGATATACAACAGCAATTTTACACTCAGATATTGTTAATTCACAATTTGGAACAGGAACATGGACTCACAATTTTGTTAACGCAGTTGTTGCTGGTGAAGAAAAAATTACCTTTATGGGAAAAGAATACACAGCCTATAAAATTACTTCTGAAATGTGGATGAGAACAGTTTTATCATATTCAGCGTCATCTGATGATAAATTTCTTGATAAAAAAAATGAAAAGGTATCAAAAAAAATGAACAAAAAAGCTGAAAAAATTGCAGATAAAATGGCTGATAATGAGGAAGGTTATAAGGTTACACCAATTGAATCGTGGTTTGTACCTGAACTTGGAACTTATGTAAAAGTTTTATTTTATAATTCACAAAAAATTTTGGTAACAACCAAAGTCGAACTAATATCACTTAATTAATCACTTAATATTTAAACGTATGAAAACTAAATTATTTATTATTATTATTTGCTTTATTTCTTTTATAGCTAAATCGCAAGACCCACAAAAAACGCTTAATGACGCAATTACAAGTGGAATGTTAGACAATGTAAAAATTGCAGTTGAACAACAGAAAGCTGATGTAAATACAATGTATAAGGATAAAATTCAAAATAATTATCCTTTACATACTGCATGTCAGGTTATAAATGTTGAAATCATAAAGTATTTATTAGACAAAGGTGCCGAAACCAATACAGAAAATAAACTTTCTTTTACACCTTTAATGCAAATAACTTATTCATTTATGGCAGATACTGCATCTACCAGAAAATCGTTAGCAATTATAGATTTATTCGTTGCAAAAGATGCTGATTTAAACGCAGTTAGTGGCGGTGGACATACAGCTATTGCTTATGCTGCCGAAAGAAATAAATTAGAAGTTGTTAAAAAATTAATTGCTGCAAAAGCCGATGTAAATAAACGTGGTAAAAGTAAAATTGCTTACACTCCACTTATGCACGCTGCAAAACTTGGAAATTTTGAAATGGTAAAAGCTCTTATAGAAGCTGGTGCAGAAATTAATGAAATAAGAGAGCATGCTGATGGTAGTGTTATGATTACCGAAAATGCTGCATCAATGGCTAGCGATGGAAACTTTGCCGAAATATTGGAATATTTAAAAACAAAAGGTGCAAAAGCTCCTAAAGGCAGAAAAATTTGGAAATAATCTTTTCTAATACTGAACTGATTAAAAGAAATATTTAACCTATTCTTTAATAAACATCAGGTATTCTACTATTTAGTACGAATACCTGTTTTGTTTTACATAAAATCGAAATAATTTTTTTGAGAAAAATTTTTTAGCTAAAAATTATAACTTTGTAATAATTTTAAAATAACTTCATCTATTGACTAAGCCCCAGCAGAGTTTTCGGGTTAATTTTAGTAAGTTTAATAAAATTTCAATATAACGCTGATTATAGTCCAAATAAAGCAACACGCTTGAGTTGTGCAAGATGTATGGATTATTGTCCGGTGAAAAAGAATAAATGCACGTAGTTAAGATTGAGTAAAATTTACTCAGAACTTTTGCATATAATTTTAAAATTTTGTTATTTACTTAATGTTTTATAGTTTTGTTAAAAAACAATCTAATATATATATTGTAATATGTTAGAAGTTAAAAATGTTATATCTTTTAGTTGGTTTTAGAAATTTTAAATAGTAATGACACAAGTGTATGATTGTATAATAATTGGAGGAGGTCCATCAGGTCTAACTGCTGGAAATATTCTTGCAAAATCAAACTTACACTTTTTGGTGATTGAGAAAGGGGAGATGCTATATAATAGACAACAATCAAGAGCTAAAGACATAGTATCTGGAATTGGAGGAGGAGGGCTTTATTCAGATGGGAAAATATCTTTTTATCCTTCTGGTTCTAATTTATACAAATTAAAGACTGAATTATTATTAAAAGCCTATCAAAAATTAGTAGATTTTTTTTCTGGTTTAAATATCACTATTCAACCATTTGATTTGAATTGGGTAAGTGTAACTGAAGCAATAGAAGAACTGAATGGTTTAAAAATTAAAAATTATATATCAACTGTTCTTTCACAAGAAGAACTTTATAAAGTAGGCTTCTCTTTGTATGACCAAATTGGGAAAGACAGATTCTTGTTAAAACATGATGTGACAAAAATATTTCTTCATGAAAATATCTATTTGATTGATGTGGAAGATACATTAACTAAAACACTAAAAACCATCAAGGCAAAAAATGTCATTTTTTGTGGAGGTAAATTTGGCTCGATTAACTTAGCTTCATTTATTGAACAAAATAGCTTGATTTTCAAAAAGTTTGAATTTGGAATTAGAATTGAAACTGAGAACAAAAAATTTGATTACAACCTTTATAAGCAGACTGATTTAAAATTAATTATTCCAAGTAAAAAAAATAAAGAAATTGAATTTAGAACGTTTTGTTTTTGTAGAAATGGATACATTGTGCATGGAGAATTTGAGGGAATTAATTCATTTAATGGCGTCTCAAATAAATCAAACTTTAAAAAAATGAACTTCGGCATTAATTTAAGAATAAATGACGAAATTTTTTTTAGAGAATATAAAACAGCTCTCTCTAATTTGCAAAAATCCAAATTAATCATGAAACAAAGGATTAAAACATTTATAAAAGAGAGAAGTTCAAATTGGAATAAAGATATTCATGATTATTTTACCGATTGCCTTTTAACTAATTTTCCACAAATTTGTAATTCAGATGCTGAAATAACAGGACCAAGTTTTGAATACTTTGGTTATTATCCCATTTTAAATAAGGAATTAAAAATACCAAATAATAATTTTTGGGTGTGCGGTGATTCAACTGGCGATTTCAGAGGGTTATTGCCCAGTTTGATTAGTGGCTATATTGCTGGTTTATCTGTAATTGAAAAGGAAGAAAAAGAAAAAGACATTCTTTTCGATTCTGTTAGATTAAAGGTAAGTGATACAAAAAAAACAAAAACAATTTTCACTGCTCAATCAAAGAAATTTTTTTATTGTAAAGACGCAATTTGTGAATTTGTTTTTAAAAAAGGTTATACCCCAATAAATCCTTTTCAAGTTTTTGGGTATTTTTTGAATGACAGAGTTAATCGGGATTTAATTAGAACTGGAAATAATGAACTCATTAGTCGTTGCGATGAACTTTGGGTATTCGGAACAATTGCAGATGGGGTATTATTTGAAATTTCAAGAGCAAATGACCTAAAAATACCAATAAGATTCTTTAATGTTGCAACATTTGCAAATGAAATTTTTGAAACACAAAATTTAAATGATTTAGTGTTTGAACCTGAAGTTTATGCAAAAATTCCAAGAGAAAACTTAATCAGGTTTATATCTCAATATCATATTTACAAAGATGAAGTAAAAGAGGACATCAATCAATTAAAATTGAAATTTTAATGGTTCTTTTTAAAAATAAACAAAATCCTACATATCTTCATTTTTTAGACAGAGAGTTAAGGCGTGCTGAAAATGCAGATTATTCTGATAATTTAATTCTAAATGCAATAATAATTGCAATTATCAATTCACATAGTTATTGTTATTGTAACGCTTCGCTTTTATTAGAAAGCAGTACAATATTTCCTAAATCTATTAAACTTCTTTTAGAGTTAGAAAAATTCGAACTTGTAAAGCTCCTGACTAATGAGCATTCATTCAATGAATTTATTGCATCAAGGCAAAAAATATATGCACATAGCTCTAATCGTTATCCAATGTATTTCAATGATAATATTAGTTTGGTCTGGCCAAATAAGCCATTGATAGTAAATAGCTCTACAACTTCTGAGTTAAAAACAAATATATTCAAGTGGCTTGATAATTCGGATGATTCAATTAAGTTTGATAAAAATATTTTTAAAAAAAGTGACTTGAAAAATTTTGAGGGAAAACTTTTTAAGGAGAAAGAAAAAGCAATCACACTTGATTTATTTTTAACCGAAGAGCAACTTTTATTTGACAAGAAAAGAAGAGATTCAGGACGATTAATTTCATATTTATACACTAAACGTTATCTTGATTTATACAAAGGTGAAATTCTTTGTAATTTGCCATATCTGTCATTTTATGACCGACTTTCATCCGTTAAATGGCTTAATGATTATCGTATTCTAACTTCAATTTTAAATTGTTTTTACATTCCAAATGTTTTTTTCCCTAAAGGGCGATTTAATTTAATATCATTTATATCGTGTATAAAACATAAAATGTTTAGACACATACAGATTGAATTAATATCAATGATGCAAGGTCTTGCAGAACTTACTTCTACGTCATTTGGTAATGACATTAACAAAGCATTAGCTTATTTTAATGATAATTTTAAAACCCTAAAACCAATTTCAACAAATAGTCTTGAAATATTTATACAATCGTTTTTTCTTAATTTGACTTCTGCATCGATTCTATTATCAGGGAGCAATGAATCTTACAATCAATCATATCATATGACAAAACAATCGCTTTCTACAAATAAAAAAGTATTAATTGTTACTGCAACTCAAATTGAGGCAACAACATTTCTCAATGCTATGTCAAATAGGGGAATAATTGCATCA
>MENC01000016.1:14069-17034 GCA_001768155.1 Bacteroidetes bacterium GWA2_30_7 | reverse complement strand
CGGAAAACGGGCTATGGTATGTATGAAACATGTAGGTTTGAATGTAGCAGCCGATGCTTTTGTCAATTCAGCAATAACAGGTGCAAATGGTGGAATAGTTTATACAATTGCCGATGACCCATCAATGCATTCATCACAAAATGAACAAGATTCGAGAGTACTAGCAAAATTTGCATTAATTCCAACTTTTGAGCCTTCAAATCAGCAAGAAGCTTACGATATGGCTTATTTTGCTTTCGAGTTTTCAGAAAAATATAAAGTTCCGGTAATGCTCAGAATCACAACTCGATTAGCACATTCAAGAGCTGGTGTTCAACGAAAAGAAATTAGAAAGCAAAATAGCATTAAACTGCCCGAAAATCCTTTACAATTTGTTCTTTTACCATCAGTTGCAAGGAAACACTATAAAAATTTACTTGCAAATCAGGAAAGTTTCCGTTCAGAGTCTGAAATTTCAATTTTTAATAAATATTTTGAAGGGTCAGATAAAAGTATGGGTATAATAGCTTGTGGTATTGCATATAATTATCTGATGGAGAATTTTCAGAATAAACCTTTGAATTTTCCAGTACTAAAAGTTGGACAATATCCTGTTCCTCGAAAAATTATAAAAAAAATGGTTGAGGAAACTGATAGCATTTTATTACTCGAAGATGGTTATCCGGTTATTGAAGAACTATTAAAAGGCATGTTAGGATTTGGAATTAATGTAAAAGGAAGATTAGATGGAACTGTTCCAAGAGATGGCGAATTAAATCCAAATATTGTTGGAATTGCCTTAGGTTTAATTGATAAACATGAAGCCAAAATTCCTGATTTAGTCGTAAACCGACCGCCAATTTTTTGCGATGGTTGTGGTCATATTGATATGTATAACGCATTAAATGAAGCAATGAGGTCTTACGGAAAAGGACGAGTTTTTTCTGATATTGGTTGTTATACAATGGGAGCGTTACCACCCTATAGTTCAATTTATTCATGTGTAGATATGGGTGCATCAATTACAATGGCTAAAGGAGCTTCAGATGCCGGACTTATTCCTTCGGCTTGTGTTATTGGCGATTCTACATTTACACATTCAGGGATTACCGGTTTATTAGATTGCATTGTCGAAAATACACCCGTAACAATCATAATTTCAGATAATTCTACAACAGGAATGACTGGTGGACAAAACTCTCATGGATACGGACGAATTATTAATATTTGTAAAGGATGTGGTGTTGACCCAGAGCATATTAAAGTGATAAATCCAATGAAGAAATATCACGAAGAAAACACAAATATTCTAAAAAAAGAATTTGAATATAACGGAGTTTCTGTTGTAATTGCACAAAGAGAATGTATTCAGACAATGAAAAGACGAAATTCTCAAAAATTTGCAAAAGCAGAAAGAAACTAGAAGTTAGATGTTAGAAAAGATATAAATAGATATTAATTGATATATAACTATGTGAAATCTATGTGTCTATGATTCTATGTGGTAAAGAAGATAGAAGTTAAAAATTAGAAAAATAAATAAAATGAAATTAGATATAATAATTGCTGGTGTTGGCGGACAAGGAATTTTGTCAATTGCTGCATCAATTGGAACTGCTGCTTTAAATAATAATTTGTATTTAAAACAATCAGAAGTTCATGGTATGAGCCAAAGAGGTGGCGATGTTCAATCACATTTAAGAATTTCATCTCAACCTATTCATAGCGATTTAATTCCAAAAGGAATGGCAGATTTAATAATTTCCATTGAACCAATGGAATCGCTGCGTTATTTGCCTTATTTAAAAAGAGATGGATGGATAGTAACTAATACAATTCCTTTCATAAATGTTGCTGATTATCCAGATATTGAAATTTTAATTAAAGAAATTCAATCCCATAAAAATAATATAACAATAAATGCCGATAAAATTGCTTCCGAAATTGGTTCTCCAAAATCGGCAAATATGGTAATTTTAGGTGCTGCAACTCCATTTTTACAAATGAGTTATGAAGAAATGGAAAAAGGTATTAAGCAAATATTTGATAGAAAAGGAGAGGCTGTAGTTGAGACAAATATAAAGGCTTTAAAAGCTGGATGGGAATATACTAAATCTCACAGGTAAAAGTTGAAAGGTCGATTGGGCTTGTGATAACTATTTAATTTATACTATATTCTTTTTTTTGTGTGCCCTGCATGTGTATAAGTACGAAAACTCATCATTTAAAATTCAAAATTCATAAATAAATATTAATTTTGTTATGAAATTAAAAAACTCAACATTATGGAAAATTCAAAAAGTATAGCGATATTATGTGCCGGCGGTCCTGCTCCCGGAATAAATACAGTCATAGCAACCGTTGCTAAACGATTTATGTCCGATGGATTCAGAGTTTTAGGATTAAATTATGGTTACAAAACATTATTTACCCAAAAGCAAGATTTTATCGAATTAACTTACGATTTAGCCGACAGAATTTTTGATAAAGGCGGTTCTTATCTCAAAATGAGTAGATATAAACCTAAAAATGAAGAATTTAATTCCGATTTCTTTGAAAAACAAAATGTTAAACTATTAGTTACAATTGGTGGAGACGATACAGCCTCAACAGCAAACAGAATTAGTAATTTTCTCGCATCCAAAAATATTAAAATTCAAAATATTCACGTTCCAAAAACTATCGATAACGACCTTCCATTACCTGATAATATTCCAACATTTGGATATCATACTGCAAAAAATGAAGGAGTTAGAATTGGCAAAACCATTCTTGAAGATGCTCGCACAAGCGATGGTTGGTTTGTAATTTCAGCAATGGGTCGCGAAGCCGGACATCTTGCGATTGGTATTGGTTTAGCATGTCATTTTCCAATGATTATTATCCCTGAAATGTTTTTTAATACACAAATTACATTCGATAAAATCATTAAGATGATTATTTCTGCAATGATTAAGAGAGAGTTAATGGGTATTAATTATGGAGT
>MENC01000016.1:13289-14051 GCA_001768155.1 Bacteroidetes bacterium GWA2_30_7 | reverse complement strand
TATATTTAACGTATTACTTCAAAACGAACTTAAAAAATTAAAATTAAAATTCCGTAGTCGTCCCGAAGAAGTTGGTTACGAATTAAGATGTGTAGAGCCAATCGCATACGATTTAAAATATTGTACAAGCTTGGGTAGCGGTGTTAAAAATCTTTTCGATAGAGGCGAGACTCAATGTATTGTTTTATGTACAGCCAACGACGAAATCAAACCACTCTACATGAAAGACATTTCAAACGAAAAAGGAGTTATAGTCCCAAGATTAGTCGATGCAAAATCCGAACGATTTATTCTAACATTAAGAAGCTTTGAATATATAACCTCTTCCGATTATGAAGCTGCAAAAAAATATGTTCCAAATCCAGAAACCTATGATTTGAAGAATATTCTGAAAATAAATATTTAATATTTGAACCTACTCCGAAAAGTAATTAATTATAAAAATGCCACATTTCGATAAACTCAATGCACCGCAGAGAATCAAAGATACTAAAATATACAAATCTTTAAAAAACAACAGATTATAATTATTAAAACTTTGTGTCTTTGTGTCTTTGTGGCAAAAAAAAGACTTTTCGGAAGGGACTCTTGAATTAAATCATAATTAATCAAAATATAAATTTTTATTAACTATTTGAACAAGTTTCTTTAGAAATAGTAACTTCGCACATTAAAATTTAATTAAAACAATATTTTTTAACTGTTTGTTTTTCATTGTATTAATTTAATGTGAATTACATGCAATTTCTTTATTATTCTTTA
>MENC01000016.1:3035-13225 GCA_001768155.1 Bacteroidetes bacterium GWA2_30_7 | reverse complement strand
ATTTTTTGGAGATATTCCAATTAGGATTGATGCACTATCAGCTTGGTTTATTCTGATTATAAATTTCACAAGCGTTACGGGCGCTTTATATGGCATTGGATATATGAAACAATACTCCGTTCAGACTAAAAATCTGACACTTCACTGGATTGAATATTTGTTATTTCACAGTTCGATGATTTGGGTTTGCATTGTGCAAAATAGCCTTGTTTTTCTGGTAATTTGGGAAATAATGTCGCTATCTTCTTTATTACTTGTGATTTTCGAGCATCAAAACATGAAAACTCTTAAAGCCGGTTTAAATTATCTTGTGCAGATGCACATTGGTGTTACCTTAATTACAGTCGCTTTTTTATGGGTTTATATTTCTCAAGGTTCAATGGATTTTTATTCTATTAAAGACTTTTTTACAAACAATTCTAATATCTGGTTATTTTTTTTGTTTTTTCTTGGTTTTGGGATTAAAGCCGGTTTTATCCCATTACATTCGTGGCTGCCACATGCACATCCGGCTGCTCCATCTCATATTTCGGGCGTTATGTCGGGAGTAATTGTAAAAGTTGGAATATATGGAATTTTCAGAATTGTAACTTATTTACAAAACGATTTTTTAATACTTGGCGAGTCGATGCTAATTCTGTCTCTTTTTACCGGACTTTTTGGAATTATAAATTCTGCAATGCATCGTGATTTTAAAAAAATGCTCGCATATTGTACTGTCGAAAATATTGGAATTATTGGCTCAGGAATTGGCTTAGGTCTTATCGGACTAGGTACATCAAACAGCGTTTTGGTTGTTTTAGGTTTTTCGAGTGCATTATTACATGTTTTGAATCATTCGTTGTTTAAATCTCTTTTGTTTTTTTCGGCAGGTTCGGTTTACCAACAAACTCATACTCGTGATATGGAAAAGCTTGGCGGATTGCTCAAAAAAATGCCTCAAACAGCATTTTTATTTCTTTTTGGAGCAATTGCAATTGGTGGATTACCACCATTTAATGGATTTGTTTCAGAATTTATTCTTTATTCCGGATTTTTCAAAGGTTTATGGTCGCAAGATTTATATCTTACCATTTTAATGATTTTTGCAATAGGAAGTTTAGCTTTTATAGGTGGTGTTTCGATTTATACATTTACTAAAAGTTTTGGTGTTATTTTTTTAGGCTCACCACGAAATGAGCTTCATACAGAGCCGGTTGAAGTTCCATTTCATATGCGTTTGCCTCAATATATTATTATTGCAATAATGCTTTCTATTGGAATTTTTCCTATATTTTATCTTTCACAAGTTTTGACAATAATTTCTACTACATTTCCAGCAGTAAATCTCTCATTTTTAAATTTTGATTTTTCAATTTTTTCAGCAATTTCTTCCATAGGAATTTATGCTTTGCTTTTTATTTTATTAATTATTGCAATTTTAATAGTCAGAAAAGTAGTTGAAAATAAGAAAATTACAGTTTTATCTACAACTTGGGGTTGCGGATATGTTGCACCAAAAGTATCAATGCAATACACCGGTAAATCTTTTTCAAAAACTCTTGGTAAACTTTTAAGTTTTATAGTTTTCGAAAAGAAAAAATATAAGGAATTAAATTCGGAAGAGGTTTTTCCTGAATACCGCCGACATTCTGCATTATATACCGATTTTGTTGAATTTAGAATAATTGATAAAATGATGAATAGATTTCTCTATTTTATGGATTTATTTCAATTTATTCAAAATGGAAGTTTGCAAAGATATATTCTTTATGGATTGATTTTTATAATGTTTATTTTTTTTGGAACATACCTTAATCTGATTTAATGTTATATGTAAACTTATTCATATTATCGTTTTTATTTACCATTTTGATTATTCCGTTTTTATCTTCGAAATGGAAAGGTTTTGTTGCAATAATTTCGGTGATTTCATTTGCTGTTTTAAGTAGCATTCCTGCAATTAATGCATTATTAGGAAACAGTACAAATTTATTAATTTCCGGTTCACAAGTTACCGGTGAAATTCCAATAAAAATTGACCCGCTTTCGGCATGGTTTATTCTGACAATAAATTTTACTTTTATTACCGGCGTAATTTATGGTTCTAAATACATGCAGGCATATTCTGAACAAAAAGATAAGCTTTCGCTTCATTGGATTAGTTACGTATTTGCACATGCTGGAATTTTAGCAGTTTGTTCTGTTCAAAATATTCTAATATTTATGATTGTTTGGGAAATCATGACTGTAAGTGCATTTTTGTTAGTAATTTTTGAAGGACAGAAAGTTGCTACAATAAGAGCAGGTCTTAGTTATCTTATTCAATCTCATATAGTTGTTTTACTATTAGGATTAGCATTTATCTGGGTAAATATAAAAACCGGTAGTTATAATTTTGAGGCATTAAGTTGGTTTGCCGAAACTGAAAAACCATTATATAGCTTTTTATTAATGCTAATTTTATTTGTTGGCTTTGGAATAAAAGCTGGTTTTGTTCCATTACATACATGGTTACCTTATGCACATCCAGCTGCCCCGTCACATGTTTCTGGAGTTATGTCGGGTGTGCTTATTAAAACAGGTATTTATGGAATTATCAGAATGTTGGTTTTGCTTAATACAAACTATTTAGCTATTGGTTATTTTATTCTTACAATATCAGTAATTACAGGAGTTTATGGTGTGATGTTAGCCATTGTACAACATAATTTGAAAAAATTACTTGCTTATCACAGCATCGAAAATATTGGAATTATCGGAATTGGAATTGGAATTGGCTGTATTGGAATTGGATACGAAAACACAATGCTTTCTGTTTTAGGATTTTCGGGTGCTTTGCTACATGTATTGAATCATTCATTATTTAAATCGCTTTTGTTTTATGGTGCTGGAAATATTTATCAATCGGCACATTCTATGAATATTGAGCATTTTGGAGGTTTAATTAAACGGATGCCACATACAGCTTTCTTATTTTTAATTGCAGCACTTGCCATTTGCGGACTTCCCCCTTTCAATGGTTTTATTTCGGAATTTATTATTTATAGCGGATTGTTTAAAGGACTTAATATTGTTGGTTTTCCTTACATACTTTTGTTAGTTTATGCATTATTCGGATTGGCATTAATAGGAGGGCTTGCAATACTTTGTTTTACAAAAGCGTTTGGAACTATTTTTCTAGGTTCGCCACGTTTCGAGTATAATCTTAATGCAACCGAAAGTCATTGGCTCAAATTATTTCCGATGTATTTGATTGTATTATTTATAGTTATAATTGGAATTTTTCCAAGTTTGTTTATTCGTTTATTGTCATTACCTATCGAACAAATAACTGGTTATAATCCTTTATCTCAGTTTACTAATGAAACTAATTTAATACAGAATATGGAATGGATTGGATATAGTTCTTTGAGTTTTATTGGGTTATCAATTTTGATATATTTTATTAGAAAAAATATAGTAAGTAAAAAAGAAGCAGTTATTAATTCTACTTGGGGGTGTGGTTATGTTGCTCCAAATATTAAAATGCAATATACAGCAAGTTCATTTGTAAGAGCTTATCGAAAAATTGCAGAACCAATTTTGTCTATAAAAAAGCATAAAGTAGAAATACACAATATTTTTCCAGAAAAAGCTTCTCACGAAACTCATGCAGAGGATAAAATAGAAGAAACGTTGATTGATTTACCCATCAGACAATTACGTCAGTTTCTTAATTATTTTCAATTTTTACAGAATGGAAAACTTCAGAATTATATTTTATATGGAATGCTGTTTATTGGTTTATTAACAGGAGTTCCATTATTCATTCACTTATGCGAATTATTTGTTAACTTTTTAAACAAGCTCTAAGATATGTTGAGTTTTATATTAATAATATTAGTCAGTTTTGTTTTTACAGGAATTGTAATCAGAACGAAAAGTTTAGCTTCAGGACGAAAAGGTCCGGGTATTTTTCAGCCAATGAAAGATATTTACAGATTATTCAAAAAAGGTGCAGTTTACAGCGATACAACAAGTATTATTTTTCAGATTGCACCTACAATTTACTTTGCTTCAATTATAATGGCAATTTTGGTATTACCTTTTGGACATTCAAAAGGGGTTATATCATTTTCCTACGATTTTGTTTTTTTCGCTTATGTACTTGCAATGGGAAAATTTTTCAATATTATTTCTGCACTCGATACCGGAAGTAGTTTTGAAGGAATGGGTGCAAGTCGCGAAGCTCTGTTTTCGATGTTAGCCGAGCCGGCATTTTTTATTTTGATGGGTTCACTTGCTTTACTTACAGGTTATAGTTCTTTTCAGGAAATTTTTATGACTTTTCATTTTGGTTCTTATACCTCTTATGCAATTGGTGCATTAGCAACTTTTGTACTAATATTAATTTGTATGGTTGAAAATAGCCGTATGCCAATTGACGACCCCAAGACACATCTCGAACTCACAATGATTCACGAAGTTATGATACTCGACAATAGTGGTTTCGACCTTGGATTAATTTTGCATGGTACAAATATGAAATTTGCACTTTATGGAGCTTTAATTGCCAATTTATTTATGGGAAATTTGCCTTTGTATTATAGTATTCCATTATTTATTTTCATTCAAAGTATTTTTGCAATAGTTGTAGGATTGCTTGAATCGTTTACGGCAAGATTCAGAATGAGCCATAATGCACAGTTTATATTGGTTCTTTCTTCAGTTTCGTTGTTAGTTTTTTTTAGCGTTCTAATGGTGATGGGGAAATTTAATTAGTGTGCGACCGGAAACGCTGAATAGAACACGGATAAAACGGATTTTTACGGATGTTCACAGATAAGAATAATTAACAAATCAGTGTAAATCAGTTTAATCTGTGTCATCTGTGTTCTATTGGATTTTGTTTTTTACGACTTTAGGAATAGACACTAATTAGTTTGAATTTTGAGGTTTGAAATTGTTATTTGTTAAATGGTTAATTTACTTTGAGTTTTAGAAAAGCGGTTCTCCACTTGTGAGAGTTAGAGGGGAGAGAGAGTTGGATATGAATTATTAAAATTAATAATATTATGATAAACATTTTACTTATAGTTTTCACAATGTCTCTTCTGTTTTTTGCAATTGGAAACAGATTAATGACGTATGTTAAAATATTGGCATTGCAGGGTGTATTATTGTTTGGAATTGCATTCTACGGTTTAATTGAAAGTGATTTGCTAACACTTATTATTATTCTTTTGGAAACAGTAATTGTAAAAGCTATAGCTATACCGTTATTTCTTAGATATGTTATAATAAAAAATAATATTACCAGAGAAGCCGAACCCTATCTTCCAAATTTTGTATCGTTAATAATTGTAACCTTGATAATTGCAGCAACTTTTATGGTTTCAAATGTAATTGACGATATTCATCAGCATAAAATATATTTTGTAGTTGCACTTTCGGCTCTATTTAGTGGTTTGTATTTTATAAGTACCAGAAAAAAAATTATTACACACGTAATTTGTTATGTATTAATTGAAAACGGAGTATTTATTTTGTCATTAGCTGTTGGAAAAGAAATGCCAATGCTTGTTAATTTAGGAGTTTTGTTTGATGTTTTTGTAAGTGTATTCCTATTAGGAATTTTTATAAATAAAGTGGGCGACGTACTTCAAGATACAGATGTTTCTCAATTAAGCAATTTAAAAGATTAATAGAAAGTTATGATTTTAATATATATAGCAGCCTCGTTATTAATAAGTGTTTTTTTGTATTTTAACAAAATTACTCTTATTCGTAAATCATTAGTTTTACTCTTTTTATTATTACAAATCATATTTACTGCATATGAGTTTATAAATAAGGGTTTTACAGAATATAGTTTTTTTAAGGCTGATGCATTGGCAATTCTGATGTTAATTACATTAACCATTATCAGTATTCCAGCTCTGTTGCATAGTTACGATTATATATATAAAGAAAAGGATAATCGAAGAGCAAGAAGCATTTATTATGTATCGATGGTTATTTTAGTTATGTCACTATCGGCAGCTTATTTGTCGTCTCATATTGCAGTAACATGGATTTTTGTAGAATTAACAACCCTTAGTGCATCTGCCTTAATTTTTCATCGTAGAAATCCCGGTTCATTAGAAGCTACTTGGAAATATATATTTGTAAGCTCAATAAGTCTTGTATTTGTTTTTATAGGAATTTTATTTTTAAGTCTTGCATTAGGCGATGCAAATCAAGAAACATTACATTATGAAACGTTAGTTTCACTTGCTCCTAATTTAAATCAATTTTGGCTTCGTTTAGCATTTATTTTTATATTTTCAGGCTTTACAGCAAAGCTTGGTTTAGTACCAATGTACACTGCCGGAATTGATGCAAAAGATAAAGCTCCTACACCTGCTGCTGCAATGTTTTCAAGTGTATTAATGAATGTTGGATTTGTTGGTGTATTCAGGTTTTACGAAATAATGACACATAGTCAATTACATCAATGGGCAAATCATGTAATTATGATTTCTGCATTTATATCTGTTTTTATTGCAACAGTTTATATGCTAAAAGTCAAAAATATTAAGCGAATGTTGGCTTATTCGAGTATCGAACACATGGGAGTAATTATGCTTGGATTAGCTGCCGGAGGAATTGGATATTATGCAGCAATTTTGCACATTATTTTACACTCATTTGCTAAATCCTCACTTTTTTTTCAAATTGGTCATATTTATAAAACATATAAAACAAAAAATACTTACTTTATTGGTAATTATTTTAAGTATAATCTTTCTGGTGCAATCTTTCTGCTTATTGCTTTTATTTGTGTTACAGGAATGCCTCCTTCGGGCTTGTTTATCAGCGAATTTTACATTTTTAAAGCCCTATTTGAAGCCAATTATTTAATTGTACTTATTCCGTTGCTTATTTTACTTACATTTATTTTTTGGGCACTTGGAAAAAATGTTTTTAAAATATTGTTTACGCCTCCTGTTGATTTTGATGAAAGCAGTATCGAAAAGGTAAATCCTTACGAAACTTTATCTCAATATATTTTAATGGGATTAGTCATTTATCTTGGATTATTTCCACCAGCTTTTTTTAACGATTTGATTCATGAAGCTATCAAAAACTTAATATAATAATATGAATTACATTGAAGTAAATAACAACCAGAGAATACATTTATCTACAATTCCCATTCTTGAATATGATAATTTTGCTGATGTAATTGTTAATTTTCTTAAATCTGATATTAAATATCATTGTGTAAATTATTTTGGATATTTAGAAAAAGAAAATATTAAATTAATTTGCTGTATTGCCGATGATAGCAAACACTCTATCAATGTGTTATCGTCAATTGTCAAATCAAGTGATAAATTGCAATCAATTACTCCAAATCATTATGCAATGCATATTTTCGAACGAGAAATACACGAAAATTTTGGTATCGATTTTATTGAACATCCTTGGTTAAAACCAGTAAGATATTCGTTTAATAGAGCCGATAAAAACAGTAATATTGCCAATTATCCTTTTTATAAAATTGATAGTGAAGAATTACACGAAGTTGGGGTTGGACCTATACACGCAGGAGTTATTGAACCAGGGCATTTTCGATTTATTTGCAATGGAGAACAAATTTTGCATCTCGAAATTCAACTTGGTTATCAACATAGAGGAATTGAACAATTAATTTTAGAAAAGAAAAATTTATTGCAAAGAACAACTATTGTTGAAAATATAGCTGGTGATACTGTTGTAGGTCATACAGTTGCATTTGCTCAGGCTATGGAAAGTTTATGCGGTTTTTTACCAAGTGAAGCTTTGCAATTTGAAAGAGTTTTAGCTCTTGAACACGAACGAATTGCAATTCATACAGGCGATTTAAGTGCAATTTGTACCGATGTTGCTTATCAATTGGGAAGTTCTGTTTTTGGACGACTTCGTACTCCGGTAATTAATTATTTTCAACAATGGTGCGGTAATCGACTTGCAAAAGGGCTTATTAGAGTTGGAAAAACTAATTTCCAATTCAGCGATAATTTAGCTGAAAAATGGTTAGAAGTTTTTAATGCTTATAAACCTGATTTTCAGGAAATGTGTGACGAAATATTTGATTTACCTTCAATATTAGCTAGGCTTGAAAAAACAGGAACTGTTTCTACAGAAACTGCGACAAAAATTGGTACAGTTGGAATGTCAGCTCGTGCAAGTAATTTAAATAGAGATATTCGCTTTTCTCACCCATCAGGTTATTATAATAAGTTAAATTATATGCCAATTTTAGGTAAATCAGGCGACGTACATGCAAGAGCAAAACTAAGAAAAGACGAAATAAATACTTCGATAGAGTTAATTACAAAAATGCTTGCAAAGTACCCAAAACATAATAGTAATGAACCGGTTATAGGAGTTCCGGTAGCAGATTCGTTTGTGATTTCATTGGTTGAAGGATGGAGAGGAGAGATTTGTCATTGTGCCATAACAGACGATAAAGGAGAATTGAAAATGTACAAAATAAAAGACCCATCGCTTCACAATTGGCTTGCATTAGCTTTATCGGTAAGGAATAATGAAATTTCTGATTTTCCAATTTGTAATAAAAGTTTTAATTTGTCGTATTGCGGTCATGATTTGTAAAAATGCTCAAAGTTAAAAGAATTGATTTTTTGAATTTATATTGTATCCCCTTAAAAAATAGTTAGTAAAATGCCACTAAATCACCAAAACACAAAATTCCACAAAAAGAAATTATCTAATTTAAAGACACTTAGTGTTTTTGTGTTTTTGTGGCGAATTTTTTTATCTAAAATTAACTGCTTTATTAGTGGATACTTAATATTAAACTAATAGTCTGATGTATAATTATGTAGCTATAGATTTTGAAACTGCAACCGGATATCAGAATAGTGCATGTGCAGTTGGAATTGTTACAGTTGAAAGTGGAAAAATTATTGAAGAATTTTATTCATTAATTCAACCACCAGATAATTATTATTGGCAGCAAAATATTAATATTCATGGAATTAGACCGAACGATACTTTACGAGAGTTAACTTTTGTAGAACTTTATCCACAAATCAAGCAAAGATTAGAGTCAAAAGTAATTGTAGCTCATAATGAATCATTCGATAGAAATGTATTATTAAAAACAATGCAGTATTACAATCTGAATTATAATGAATTAAACCTCCCAAAGCGATGGGAATGTACAGTTAAAATTTATCGTTCAAAAGGTTTTACTTCTGCTAGTCTCGGAAACTGTTGCAGAATTATGAATATTCAATTAAATCATCACGAAGCCTTGAGTGATGCAAGAGCTTGTGCTAAATTATATTTTCTTCACTTAAACGAAGTATCAACAAATTGTTAACTTTATTTATATAATAAAAAGACATTTTACTCTTATTTAAAAATAATATTTAAGTAATTTTGCATATTATGAATAGTATTCAAGATAAAAGTAAAATTGATTTAAATATTGATACATTTTTTAATGAAATTTCATTAGAAAGCCCAATTAATAAAGAATTTTTCAGACAATTAGTGGTCAAATTATCTTCTAAAAAAGGGGTAAACTTCACTGAAAATATTATTCAAGTTGCAACAAACGTTTCTGAAATATTAATAAATGAATTAAATCTTGATTCAGACTCAGCAATTAGTTATTTAGTTTATATAATAGTAAAAGAAATAGATGTAAGTTCAGAAGAATTAAAATCCAATTTAAGCATTGAAATTCAAGAAATTATAAATGGCTTAAAAAAAATTGCTACTCTTGATACTTCAAAATATAACAATCAAACTGATAATTTTATAAAGTTACTTTTAACAATCTCCGACGATTTAAGAGTTATACTCATTAAGTTAGCAAGTATATTGTATCAAATGAGAAATATTTCAAATTTTGATGCCGATTATCAGAAAAAAATTGCAACAGAAACATCTGTTTTGTATTCTCCTATAGCTCATAGAGTTGGATTGTATAATATTAAAACTGACTTTGAAGATTTATGCATGTATTATTTCAATCCTGAAAAATATATGGAAATTAAATCGAAATTAGCTAAAACCATAGATACTTTAGAAACTTACATTTCTGATTTTATACTACCACTCGAAAAAAAATTAAAAGAACATGAGCTTGATTGTCAGGTTTTTGGCAGAGTAAAATCTGTTCCTTCTATTTGGAAAAAAATGTTGACTCAGGAAGTAGATTTTGAAAA
>MENC01000016.1:2405-2856 GCA_001768155.1 Bacteroidetes bacterium GWA2_30_7 | reverse complement strand
AATCGAAAGAAATTCAAGCAGATTTATTTTCCGCAATAAGAGAAGCACTTCAAAATCCACGCGGATTAAAAAAATCTCAAAGTAAAGAAAAGAAAGCATTATACAGTGATGAAATTTTTGTTTTTACACCAAAAGGAGATTTAAGAAGAATTTCTGAAGGCTGGACTGTAATTGATTTTGCTTACGATATTCATACTGATATTGGCGATTCATGCAACGGAGCTGTTGTAAATGAAAAGATGGTCTCGATAAGACATATTTTGCAAAATGGCGATACAGTTAAAATTTCGACTTCTAAAAATCAGAAACCAAATCATTCATGGCTTGATTTTGCAAAAAGTTCGAAAGCAATTTCTAAAATTAAGCAATCGCTAAAATCAGAGGAATTTAAGCATGCCGATGACGGAAAAGAAATTATTAAACATAAGTTTGAAAATCTTGATATTCCATT
>MENC01000016.1:0-2394 GCA_001768155.1 Bacteroidetes bacterium GWA2_30_7 | reverse complement strand
ATACAATCGGCTGAAAAAGAGGAAATTGAAAAACAAAATATAATTGAAGAATATGATTATGCTACTTCATATAGTTTTGAAGACACAAAAGGAAATTATTTAGAAGTTGATAATCAGTCAATTTCTTATGCCTACCAATACTCAAAATGTTGTAATCCGGTTCCGGGTGATAAAATTTTTGCATTTGTTTCTATATCAAGTGGATTAAAAATTCATAAAACTAATTGTTCAAATGCAAAAGCTTTAATTACAAAATTTCCATACAGAGTTATTGAAGCAAGATGGCGTAATTTAAGCGAAAATGTAGCCTTAACTGCGTTTATAAAAATTTCTGCAAAAGGCAATATTTCTGTTCAAAATAAAATTTGTAACATAATAAATAACGAACTAAAACTTCAAATCAGAAGTTCAAATATTGATGACCAAAACGGTGGAATTATTACTTTTACTGTTTCTATTTTTGTAAATGGAAAAGAACATTTAGCCAGAGTTATTTCGCGATTGAAAAAATTATCGGATGTTAAAAGTGTTCAAAGAGTTGATTAAAAATGAAATAAAAAATTAATTAATTTATCAATTTTAAAGAACATAAGAAACTTCTAAAATTATATAAATCATTGATTTTCAAAATTTTCAAAAATTATTTTAATTAATCAAATTTATAATTATTCGGGGTGTACGACATTTTGTCCATTAAAGATAACTTTACAGCTAATATCGCCGATTACCTCAGCCTCAGTCAGGTGTTTTTCACCTGACTGAAACCGTATTTATCAGATGAAAAACATTGTCAGGTGAAAACACCTGACAAAGGCAGCGAAAATTTGCGTAATCTCTCGATGAAAAATCGGGACAAGTCGTGGGAAAAATAAATATATGTCCAATTTGTCGTACACCCATTATTCATAGAATTATATACTTTCTGAAATCTTTTATATATTGTGGAAATAATGAAAAAGAAAAAAAACTTATATTTAATTATAAAAATAGTAATTTTCATTGCATCAATATATTTTATTTATTATAAACTATCTGATTTTAAAGAACTTTGGGCAGAGTTTTTAAACTTTAATTTTACAATTTTCAGCATTACTTTTTTGTTAGCCACTTTAATTCTAATGTTTTTTAATTGGCTTTTTGAAAGTTATAAATGGAAACTATTGATAAATAAAATTCAGGATGTTAATATTTTAACTTCATACAAAGCTGTATTATCAGGCATTACAGCCGCATTATTAACACCAAACAGAACTGGAGAATTTGCAGGACGAATTTTATTTTTAAAACCAGAAAATCGTGCAAAAGGAAGTATTGCAACTTTTATTGGAAGTATTGCTCAAGTTGTTATCACTATTATTAATGGCTTAATTGGATTATTTGTAATTTTCAGATTTCACAGTCTTACTCAATTTGAAAGATTTAGTTCAACTTTATACTATTCAGTACTAATTATTATACTTTTGGTAACGCTAATTTTTTATATTAATATTGGAAAATTAAGTCGGATGTTGTCTAAAGTCGGGTTTCTAAAAAAATATTCACATTTATATTTAATTTGTGATGATTTTAGCTTTTCTGAATTAAGTAAACTTCTATTATTAAGCACTTTGAGATATATAATTTTTGTAATTCAATTTTATTTATTGTTTCTACTTTTCAACGTAAATTTGAATTTATATGAAACTTATGTTATTGTTGCATCAACTTATTTTGTGATGTTTTTGATACCGTCTTTTACATTAGCTGAAATTGGAATACGAGGTTCAATTATAATATTTTTTGGTGCTTTATTTTCGAATCAATTGGCAGGAATACTTTCTGCATCAACATTATTGTGGATAATAAACCTTGCAATACCTTCTGTTATTGGAAGCTTAACGATTCTTAATAAAAAATGAAGTTCGGAAAAGGTTAAAAACAAACTGATTTTTAAAGTAATTGTTGTTACTATTCACTGAATTTCATTATGCTAAATATCAATCACATAGCAGTTCATGTTTTCAATTATTGATAAAAAAAAGCCTATCAACAATGACAGGCTATTTAACGAAATAAGTTAAAAAAATAATTATTAAATTACTTTAACATTTACTGCGTTCAATCCTTTTGGACTTGTTTCTACTTCATAACTTACTTTATCTCCTTCAGTTATTTCGTCTTTTAATCCATTTACATGTACAAATACATCTTTACCTCCTTCATCGGGTGTGATAAATCCAAATCCTTTAGACGTGTTGAAAAATTTTACTGTTCCTTTACTCATAATTAAAAATTAAAATAATTTCAAAGATATGATAATATCATTAAATTGTGTTATAAGTTTAATTTTTTTCTTATTTTAATGATTGTTTAATTTAATTCAAACTCACACACATAGTATATAATGCTAAAAAA
>MENC01000015.1:4947-11040 GCA_001768155.1 Bacteroidetes bacterium GWA2_30_7 | reverse complement strand
CTGCCAATCGAAATGCAAAATAGACATTAGGTCTAAATAAGTTTTAATATCTTTTTTGCCCGAAGAACTTGCTTTAAGCGAAGCCATTGGTTTAACAATATATTTTAATGAATTAGGCAATAATAATTCAACCCCAAGCAATTGAAGCACTGGACTTATTTGAAATAAAAACTCTGCAAATTTTTCAGAATTATATGTTAAGTGTTGTTGCTCATCACTATTTATAATTTTATTAAATTCAGGAAAATGTTCCTGTAAGTGTTGAAGCTCCTTAATTACAGAAATAATTTGTTTTTTGTTTTTCTTTTTAAATAAATGATATTTAATTGGTGAAGTAATTTTGTCTTTTGAAAATTCTTTAATATTTAAAGCAATATTAAAATCAGGATATTTTTCTTCAATTTCTAACACTGGAACATAATTTCGTTTGTGAATTTGAAGTTTACTAAGCCAAAGTTGAATTGAATTAAAAATTTCTTTGGCAGAAATATCTGTTTCAATTGGTTTTCCAAAAAATAGATGTAAAATATTATCGTACAAAGATATTCTTCGATTTTGAATAATAATTTCATCAACAATCGCAGTAGTAAAAATTGAAATTATAAAAAATGAAAAATTTTCATCAGTTGTGAAATATGTATTTTTTCCTCTTTTTCCTTCATTTATAATTTTAACAAATTTGGAATATTTGTTTAAAATACTAATTTGTAACTTAACTGAGCTATCTTGTAATAATGGAGTCCAATTTATTTGATAATTTTCATTAAATTGTGTAAGCATTGGGATTATGGCACCTTGCTCAATTAATTTTTTAGATAATAAAAATAGGTGATATAAAACTTTTAAAGATTCTGATAAATTTGCTAATTTGAAACTGTCAGGATTGTTAAAAATTCTGAATAACTCAATTAATTGAATTTGTTTAGATATATTTTCAAACAAAAGTTCAACAACAAATTTGGAATCTTTTTTTAAAAAAATAATTGAGGCATCAAGGCAATAATCAAGTTTAATTTTATTTTCATTCAAATTAAAGAAATGCTTATCAACTTGTTTTGTAAAATATTTGAAATGAGTTAATAATTCTTTTTTTAAATCTTTTTCATAAAATGGTGGATTTGGAGTTAGAAGGTTTAAGAATTTGTCTTCAATTTTTGGGATTAACGAAAAATCTAATTCATCGAAACTCAAATTTGTAATATTTTCCTTATATTCAATTTGTTCAGTTGAAAAAAAATCGTTCCAATTTTCAATTTTTTCTTTTGTATTATCTTCTATAATAGTTCCACTTTTCGATAATTCGCTAATAACATCTAAACCATGTAGTTCTAAAACTTTAAATGGATTCAAATCAATTTCATTAGCAATAATATAAATAACTGCTGCTAAATGCTTGCATGGTACAGCCCAATCTGGACAAGAACAATTCATCTTAAAATCTTTCCATTCTTTAGGAAATATTTTAATATTTTTTTTCAATGCGATGTCAAGCAATTCGTTTGGCAGCTTACGATTAAGCATTGAGGCTAATATCGAATGATTATTTTGTATAGCATTTATCAAATCATCTTTTTGAGTTTTTGTAAATTCCGGAATAACAATATTTATATCATAAGGTTTTGGTCTGCTACCCTTAACTTTGGCTATTATAATATTTTTGTCAAAAGCAATATTTCTTACCGAACCGTTTGAGGCATAGCTCCTTCCACGTGGTAATCGGTTGCTATAATCAATATTTTCGAGAGCATTTAAAAATTGTTGCCCCCAATAAGTTTTGCCATAGGTTGCCATAAATTTTTTATTATTCTTTAGATTTGAGTTAAATGATAAAAGTAAAAGTAAATTATAAAAAAATAAAGGATTTAGTAAAATTTATATAAAATATTGTAACAGAGGCTAAAACATAGTCCGCAGAATCCAATTACGGGTTTTAAAACAAAAAAATATAACAAAAGTTACTAAATTGTAACTTACAAACTTGTAAGTTATATTTTTCAAATTTATTGATATTTTCACTCAACAATTATTTTCTTATTCAAAACCCTTTCACCTGAAATAACTTTTACGAGGTAAATTCCTTTGCTGACTTTTCCAAGATTGATTTGTTTCTGAAAATGCTCATTATTTGATTTTGATTTTTCACTATAAACTAAATTTCCTAAAGAATTGAAAACTGAAATTTGTAAATCTTTGTTTTGTAGGTCGTTAATTGAAAGAGTGAAAGTGGAGGTGGTAGGGTTTGGAAAGAAGGTTAAGTTGTTGGTTGTTTTTTGGAATTCTTCTGTAATACTCAATTTTACTCCATTTTCATTAAACACTGACACACCTCCACCATAGGTTCCAAACCATTTATTGTCATTATCATCAATTAAAATCGAAATTACTTTATTATTAGCTAATCCAGAATTGTTCGTATTATAAATTGTCCAATTTGTATCATCAAATTTTGCAACCCCTCCGCCATATGTTCCAAACCATTTATTTCCATGACTATCTATAGATATCGAAAAAACATTATTTATTGGTAAATCAGAATTAGAAGTATCGTAAACAATACATGTTAAGTCATTAAACCTCGCAACTCCTGCGTTATATGTTCCAATCCATTTATTATCAAATGAATCAATAATATTTGAATTTACATAATTAGATGGCAATTCAGAATTTGAACTATTATATATAGTCCAATTTATATTGTCAAATTTTGCAACTCCGCCACCGTATGTTCCAAACCATTTATTTCCAAAAGAATCAAAAGCTATTGAGCGAACATTATTATTAGGCAAATCTGAATTATCTGTATCATATGCAGACCAGCTTATATTATCAAATTTTGCAACGCCTCCATTATATACCGTAAACCATTTATTATCATCAATATCTATGGATATATTTAAAATACAATTATTTGTAAAGCTCGAATTTGAACCATCATAAACTAACCAATTTGTATCATCATATTTAGCAGAACCTAATTGTGTTCCGAACCACTTATCTCCATTTAAATCTATATTGATTGAAGAAATGTAATAATGAGGTAAACCTGAATTATCTTCATTATAAACAGTCCAATTTGTATTATCAAATTTTGCTGCATTCAAATTTGTACCAAACCATTTATTTCCAAACCTATCTATACATATAGAATACACTCTATTTGAAGGGAGATATGAGTTTGTGTCATTATATGTAATCCACTGAGGATTCTGACCAAATGAAAATGACTTAATGATAATTTGCAAAACTAAAGTTATTGATATGATAATTAGGGTTTTATTTTTCATTTTATTATTTTATTAATTAAGTTTCAAAAAGTCGTTAAAAAAATAACTGAATAATTTTTTAAAGATAAAATTTTTTAAAAAAAAATTAATCCTGATATCAAATATTGGAATAATTCATTACTTTGTAAATAAAATCAATTTTCATATATTTTGTAATATGACTGATACTTCATTAAAAATAGAAATAAATTCATTACCAATCAATTTAAGACAAGAGGTTGCTGACTTTGTTGCTTTTCTAAAAAATAAAGTAAAGGTTAAATCTAAGCTTAAATCGCGGGAATTCGGTTTCGCAAAAGGTAAAATCAAACTCTCAGATGACTTCGACAAACCATTGGATATTTTTGAAAATTATAAATAATGGCTTTTTTGCTTGATACTCATGCTTTTCAAAAATTATGAAAAAATATAAAGTTAAACAACAATGGAAGTAATTCTTTATAATACACTTTAATTCAAATAACTACACCACCATCTTCCCAATCACATCCCCCACCGATTTCAAATAATGCCTTTTCAAATAATTTTCAATTCCTTCAACTATTTTAACAGAAACTGACGGGTCAATAAAATTTGCTGTACCAACCTGAATTGCAGTTGCTCCGGCAAGCATAAACTCTATTGCATCGGCTGCATTCATAATTCCGCCAAGTCCGATTACCGGAATTTTCACAGCTTTTGCAACCTGCCAAACCATTCGTAATGCAATTGGCTTAATGCAAGGTCCTGATAATCCGCCTGTAATAGTTGACAAAACAGGTCGGCGGGTTTCTGCATTTATTGCCATTCCAAGCAAAGTATTTATTAATGAAACCGAATCGGCTCCGGCATCTTCTACAACCCTTGCTATTTCTGTAATATCGGTAACATTTGGCGATAATTTCACAATTAATGTTTTTTCATAAGCCATTCTCACTTTGCTTGTTACTTCGTAAGCCGAAGCACAATTTGTTCCAAATGCCATACCTCCGGTTTTCACATTCGGGCATGAAATATTAAGTTCTATTGCGGGAATATTTTCAAGCTCGTTAAGCCGCTCAACTACTGCAACATAATCTTCAACTTTTGAACCCGAAACATTCACAATAATATTTGTTTTATAATGTTTAATTCGGGGATAAATATTTTTTATAAAATAATCAACACCTTTATTTTGCAATCCAACAGCATTAAGCATTCCCGAAGCAGTTTCAGCCATTCTCGGATATGGATTTCCTTCCCTGTGTTCAAGAGTTGTTCCTTTTACAATAATTCCACCAAGTCGGTTTGCATCAATAAAATCGTCAAACTCTTCGCCATAACCAAATGTACCTGAAGCTGTAAGAACAGGATTTTTAAAATTCATCTGTCCTATTTTTATTCCTAAATCTACCATTTTAAATCTTTTATATTAAATACCGGACCTTCGGTGCAAACACATAAATTACCTCTGACTGTTTCTGTTACACAACAAAGACATGCTCCAATTCCACATGCCATTGTGTTTTCGAGCGAAACTTCACATTCTACATTATTTTGCTTTGCGATTTTTGCAATTGCTTTCATCATTATTTCGGGTCCGCAAGTATAGATGATATCGAAATTATTTACGTTTTTTAATAGCGAATGGTCTGTAATTAATCCTTTTTCGCCTAAAGAGCCATCATTTGTGATACAATAAACTTTTCCGAATTTTCCAAATTCATCAAGTTCAAAAAGGTCATTTTTTGTTCTTGCACCCAAAAGTAATGAAACTTCGCAAGCATTTTCTTTTAATATTTTTGACAAATATAACATAGGTGCAATGCCACAACCTCCACCTGCAAGAAGTGCTTTTTTGTTAGTTTTTATCGAAAAACCATTACCAAGCGGATATACAATGTTTACAATATCTCCCACACTTAATTCCGACAATTTTCGTGTTCCTTCGCCGGCAATTCGCACCAACAAACTAAAAGAATTTTCGTTGTAATCGACATCGTAAATAGATAGTGGTCGGCGTAAAAAAGTGCTGCTACTTCCGTTAACTAAAACCTCTACAAACTGACCAGCTTTTATCTTCTCAAGCTTTTCGGGAGCATAAACTCTTAAGATATAATATTCATCGTTAAGTATTTTATTTGTAATTACCTTACAATCATGTATTTTCTTCATTCCATTTTTTTAAGCTAAAATAGTTGTAAAATGTTTAAAAGCAAAGATAATTTAAGAAATAGTTTGAAGTTTAAGGTTTGTAGCTTGATGTTTAGCAGTAAATCCTAAATCTAAAATTCTTAAATCCTAAATAATTATTAGTTATCCACGCTTAAATGTTTAAAACTAATTAGATAGTGCTTCAAAGCTCTTCTATTACTTTCTATTTTTGTTTTATTAAAAATTTTGAATAACAAAATAATAAACAATGATATTACGTATAGCACTGATTACATTAACATTACTCACTTTAAACACAAAATTAATCTGTGTTAAACCTCAATCTGACGATAAAAAAACAATACTCCCTCCATTTTATACTAGTGCAGATACTCTTTGGGTTGACTCAGTATTAAATTCATTAACACCGGACGAACGAATTGGTCAGCTTTTTATGATTGCTGCATATTCCAACAAAGACAGCAAGCACGAAGAGTTTATTGCCAAAATGATAACCGAATGTAAAATTGGCGGACTTATTTTTATGCAAGGCGGACCTGTACGTGAAGCAAATCTGACAAATAAGTATCAATCAATTTCAAAAGTTCCTTTAATGATTTCTATTGACGGAGAATGGGGATTATCGATGCGTTTAGACAGCACGCCAAAATATCCGCGTCAAATAATGCTGGGAGCT
>MENC01000015.1:1507-4793 GCA_001768155.1 Bacteroidetes bacterium GWA2_30_7 | reverse complement strand
TTGTTTTTCTTAAAATTCTTCCCCCAATCCTAGTATTTTTTATCCTTTCAAAATATTTACTGGTTCCTATGAAATAAAAAAGGCAATCGGCGATTATTAGGCCTATAAATGTAAAAATGATTGGTTCAAAAAAAGAAATTTCTCCTTGAGCATAAAGGAATCCCACGAAAATCATAAATGAATCTCCAAAAAATCCTCCAAGAAGAGCATACCACAATGGGGAGAAACTGGACATTAATTCATAATCTAATAAGGCCATTCTTTTTTAAAAAGAAGATGAAACCATATAAATCTTGCTTTTTTATTTTAAGGGACGTTCTAAATAAATGGTTCCGGTTAATTTTTCTAAAATAGTGTAATTTTTCTCTCTTTCCTGGAGATTTCCAACATATTGTTCTATCTTTCTTTCCTTATTTACATCTTGCCATCCAAGTTTGAAGTCAATCTCTGCAGTATCGACTACCTCGTATTCAGCCTGAGTTAACAACTTTTCAATTCCTCTCTCTTTAAGATAATTTTTAGTATGATTCCAAAGATACACTAAATTTCTTTCACATGAAAAAGGAATTTTTTTGTTTCTTTTTATTTTAAAATATTTTGATAATCTCGTTTTTGCTTTTTCATATACTAATCTTAAAGGATCTGAACTAGAAGGTAAATCCGATTTTAGACTTCTCATTTCTTGCACATAGAAATTATTCTTTCCTTCTGGATTTCCTAACAAAAAGCTTCCCAAGTTTCCTTCTTTGTCATAAAAACAGAACTTATACTGTTCAATAAGCCAATTATTATTTACAAAAGAGTTATTTGTTTTTTTTACTTTGATCTTCCCAGAAGGAAGTTCTGTTTCGTCAATTGTATTAAATTTTCTTTTTCCAAATGGCAAAACTATCTTTTTAATTCCAAAACCTGTTTTTAGGATAAATTTCATAAATTCTTGTCTTGAGAGTTTTATTTAAACTTTATGGTGACACTATTTTTTAGAATTTTTGGCCAATTTCTTTTTGGTTCTGGTTAAGAACAATGCAGTTATTGCAAAGATTGTTCCTCCAATAAAATTAAGAAGCATATCATAGATTGTATCCTCATAAGAAGACATTATTTCTATTTGTTTAAATGCTTGTTCTCCAGCAATATGTACTCCTGCTAAGATTAAATGAAACCAGTTGTCTGCAAAATATTCTATTATTTCCCAAATTAATTCAATAGATAATACAATGGTAAATGAGAATAAAATTAAAATTTTTTTGCTGGAAATCTTTTTTTCAAAAATAGAATAAAATAAAGTGCATACTGCAAATGAAGAAAAGAGATGAATAAATTTATCAAAGTTTTGAATTATATAAAACAAGCCAAAGAAGATTTCCCCAAAGATATTCATTAAAAATAGAACCAAAACGGCAAAATAAGTTCCAGAGGGAATTTTTAACTTATAATAAATAAAAAGCGCTAAAATAAGTTCGGCTCCCCAAAAAATTGATCTTGCCGGAAAATGGAATAAATCGTAAATTGTAGTAAACAACATAAAAATCCAAACCAAATAAATAATTAATTTTATGAATCTTTTTTTGTTCATTTTATATAAAAAGAAATTTGAATATAAAAAGTTGATGGATTCACTAGTTTTTTCTTTTTTTAAAATCAGAAATTATTTTTTTATATGCTTCATAAATTTTTTTATTTGTGCTTTTTATTTCATATCTTTTTGTTTTTAGGCTTGCATTTTTCCCAAGTTTAATCCTTAGTTTGTAATTTTTTGCAAGTCTTTCCATATATTCTGCTATTTTTTTTGAATCCCCAATAGGGGCGATAAATCCCGCATCCTTTCCCACGAGATAAGGAGTTGCTCTCTCTTTGACTCCAATTACTGGAAGACCGGTGGACATTGCTTCAATTGTAGACATTCCTTCAGTTTCAGTTTTTGAAGAAGTTACAAATATATCTGCTTTTTGGTAAATTTTTGGAGTTTTTTTATACTCTATAAAACCAAGAAATTTAACATATTCAGTTAGATTCTCCTTTTTTACATATTCTTTTAAAGATTTTTCCTCAACTCCCTTTCCAGCTAACCAAAGAATTCCTTTCATTCCTTTTCTTTTGAAAATTGAGAATGCTTTAAGAGTTATGTTTACCTGTTTTGATTCGACTAATCTTCCCATAGATAGAAAAATTGGTTCTTTTTCTTTTCTTTTCACATAACTATAAGATTCAGTTTTTATACCATTACTTATTGGATAAATTGGAATTTTGAGCCCGTGGGAAATCAAGTCCTTTTTCATCGCTTCTGAAGGGGCAATTACGGCATTGCATCTTCTTAAAAATGAAATCATGTATCTCCATGCAATCCTTTTGAATCTCTCTGTTTTTTCAAGTCCAAGAAGATCCAATTCAGTTGTTACTTCCGGAAAAACAGTATGGGATGTTGCAACTATTGGAATTTTTAATAATTTTGCAGATACAATGCCTTCCCAACCTATCCCAAAGATAGTATGTACATGAATTATATCAGGGTTTATTTTCTTTAGTTCCTTATATGCTTTAAAAAAAGAAGGAATTCTTAGTTTGTATTCTTTGTAGCTTTTAATGGGAAAACTTTTTAATTCAATTTGTTTGGAATTTTTTAATTTTAGGTCAGTGCTTCCAGATGGAATGAAGAAAAAAATTTCATTATCTTCTGAAAGTATCCTCATATTTTTTCCTATTGAAACGGTTACTCCATCTATTAATGGAAAAAAAGCATCGGAAAATACTGCAATCTTCATTTTAATGAGAGGTTTAGTTGTTATAAAAACCTTATGAAGAATTTTCTTTTTAGTAATTCAAAAGATTAATAAAATGGGTTTCTTTTTTGAATTGTATGGTGAATATTTTTTCATTTAATGAGATGTTTTTATATGCTCAGGTTCATGGATATTTCTGGATCTTTTTAATTATGATTGTCGAAGGTCCAATTATGACGGTTGCAGGAGCATTTGCGGCTTCTTTAGGTTACTTGAATATTTGGGTGATCTTAATTTTATCTTTTTTTGGTGATGTTGTTGGAGATGGTTTGGCGTACTATTTTGGTTATTTTAGTCGAAAAAAAGTTATTGAAAAGTATGGGAGGTTTTTTGGAATAAAAAATAAATCCTTTAAATTGCTTGAGAATCATTTTAAAAATCATTTGGGAAAAACATTGTTTATTGTTAAGGCAACACCTTTGGCAATTCCTGGCCTGATGATTGCTGGAGCGAGTAAAGTTCCATTAAAAAGATATGTTTTTTGGAATGCAATTAATATTTTACCT
>MENC01000015.1:959-1501 GCA_001768155.1 Bacteroidetes bacterium GWA2_30_7 | reverse complement strand
CTCTTCTTTATAATGTTAGGTTATTTTTTTGGGCTCTTTGCAGGTCCTGTTTTAAATTATTACCATAAAACGGAATATTATATTCTTGCTTTAGTAATCATTGTTTTAATAACCTATTTTGGATGGAGAGAGTTATCCAAAACTTTTTTTAGAAATAGTGATAATATTAAATTAAACCGTAAGAAAAAATAATAATTTAAAATTTAATTTTTCTTTCAAATTCCTTGCTTTCGTCAATTTTCCTCATTTTTTTATACCATCTTCTATAAGGTTTTACAAAAATTATAGAAAGTATAGTTAAAATAAAAATTAGTAAAAGAAATTCTAGTGACTGAATAAAGAAGATTTTTTCTCCATAACATATTGCCGAAGCTAATGTCACAATAATTATAATAAAAATTGCTTTTAAGTAATCCAATGGAAAAAGCCCTAAAAACCATTTTCCATTTCCATGCCACCAAATATCTCTTTTATTGAATTTTTTTATTCCATGATAAGGATTGAATTGAAACCAGAGAAAATCTTCTATCATTATAAATATT
>MENC01000015.1:0-821 GCA_001768155.1 Bacteroidetes bacterium GWA2_30_7 | reverse complement strand
CAAGGAAAGAACAAACACAAAAATTGCTTGAAAGATTATTTCCATTTTGAAATTAAGGTCATTATAGTTATAAACTTTTTTTCAAGAAGATTAATAAACATTTTTTTATTTTTAATTAAGAGATGGTGAATTTAAATTCATTTAGTGGAATGCTTAATTTTATCCAAATTCATGGATATTTTTTGATTTTTTTAATTATGATTATTGGAGGATCTGCAGCGACTATAGTTGCGGCTTTTTCCGCATCTTTGGGATATCTTAATATTTTTCTTGTTATTCTTTTGTCTTTTTTTGCAGAACTTGCTGAAGGAGCATTGTTTTATTCTTTAGGCTATTTTGGACGAAGAAGGTTAATTGGAAAATATGGGAGTTTTTTAGGAATTAGAATAAGGTCTCTTTACAAATTAGAAACTCATTTTCAAAATCATCTTGGAAAAACTTTATTTTTCATGAAAATGACCCCTTTTTTGTCCATCCCAGGATTAACTTTGGCAGGAGTGAGTCATGTTCCAATAAAAAAATATGCTTCCTGGAGTCTTGTTTTTGCGTTTTCAAGATCAATCTTTTTTAGTGCATTTGGATTCTTTTTGGGAGTTGTTGCAAATAAATTTTTGAAAGAGAAATCTTTTGTAAACTATTTGTTTATTTTAATCTTAATAATATTCATTTTATCTTGGATTGCAAAATATTTTGGTCAGAAAATAATAAAGAAAGAATTATCTTTAAATTCAATTGGATTTTTCAAATTCAATTTTTTTTCTAAAAAGTTTGTTTCATTTAAAACATTCACAAATCGACTAAATTTTGTAAATAAATTTATC
>MENC01000014.1 GCA_001768155.1 Bacteroidetes bacterium GWA2_30_7 | reverse complement strand
TAATATTGTTGCTCCAAGTAAAACAAGAATTAATAAAACAGGGGTAATGTATCTAATTATATATTTGAATATTATTGATACTCTTATATCTGCTCCTCTTGTAATTTCTGCCCATCCTTTTGTAATTCCAAAAAACCAAGCAAATAATATTGTTTCTGCCATGGCGAATACAAATAGGGAGAATGTTCCAGTCCAATAATCGTATTCATCAAAAACTCCCTGGTTAAAAAAGAAAACTGTTGGCAAACCTAAAATTAAAATAACGATTCCAAAAGCTAATGCTGATTTTTTGCGTGAATAGTTAAATTCGTCCATTAAAAAACTCATAACCGGCGTTCCCATTGCTAAAGAAGAGGTTATCCCTGCAAAAAATAATAAACCAAACCACATTACTCCACTTATTGCAGAAAGTACAGGTCCCCATTGGCTGAAAAGATAAGGAAGTGTTTTGAATCCAATAGCTAAACCACCAAGTTCGGCTAGTTCTTTCATTTTATCTATACCTAAATATCCTATACAAATCGGGATAATAATTGCACCTCCAAGTACTACTTCAACAAATTCGTTCATCCATCCGGCACTCATTGAATTTAGAGCTATATCTTCATTTTTTTTCATATACGAAGCGTAGCACTGAATAGAGCCCATTCCAACAGATAATGTAAAGAATATTTGCCCTGCGGCAGCAAGCCAAACTTTCGGACTCCAAATAGATGAAAAGTCGGGTGTCCATAAGAAATTTAAGCCTAAAATGCCATCATTAATTGCACCATCTGTGCCAGCCTTTAATGTAACTGCTTTTATTGCCAGAAAAATTCCAAATATTATTAGTAAAGGCATACCAATTTTTGCAACCTTTTCGACACCTGCACTTAGTCCTTTAGAAAGTATGTAAACATTTAATGCAAGGCAAATTAGAAAAAATACAATTGCCTCGAAAGGTATTAATGTGGACTTATCTAAGCTGATATAATCGCTGAAAAGCTGTATTACTTCTGCTTGAGTCATTCCTGTGAATGTGCCTATTGCTGAGTGGAGTGCATAAGAAAGTGTCCATGATTCTAAGAAGCAATAGTATGAGGCAATGCCAATATTGCTGAATATCCCAAATACTCCTACATATTTCCAGATAGTTCGTTTGTCTAGAGAATGCATCATAAAAGGAGTAGAATGAAATCCTTTACTTCCACCATAGCGACCAATTGACCATTCAATAAAAAGCAACGGAATTCCCATCAATAGAAAACATACTAAATATGGAATTATAAATGCACCACCGCCATTTTGAACTGCTTGAACAGGAAATCTTAGAAAGTTTCCAAAGCCAACGGCATTACCAGCCATTGCCAGAATTAAGCCAATACGAGAGCCCCAAGCTTCTTTATTTGCTGTCATAATAAATTTGTTTAAGGCTTTAAATGTATGACTTTTTTGATAAAAATCAAATTTATAACTTAATATGAAAATTATGTATAACCTAAAATCCGCAAATTATAAGTTAATTTGTTGTTTACCAGTCAGGTGAAAACACCTGACTGACGCACCCTGCCTCTTGCAGGTGTTTTCACCTGCAAGTACTTAAAGATAAGCTTACGGATTTAAGGTATAAAAAAAAAGTTTAGAAAAATTCTAAACCTTTTTTGATTTTTTTGTAGCGGGGGCAGGATTCGAACCTACGACCTTTGGGTTATGAGCCCAACGAGCTACCACTGCTCCACCCCGCAATATAATAGGGTGCAAATATACAATTAATTTATCAAAATTCTCGTGTCTCTTAATATTTTAATCAAATATTTAATTCCATTTTCTTTTTAGTTTTTAACTTTTTTAGAGTTATTTCATGTTTTATAATCTCTTTATCAAGTGATTCTCCTGATAATTCATCAGATATTTTTTTGCCCGTGATTTCTTCAACTCTGATTATAAAATCACTTAAAATATTCATGAAATTAATAAAAGCCTCATAAGGAGTGCTATATGGATTAAAGTATTTGTGAACATCGCCATCCGAAAACCATTTTGTGCACATATAATAAAAATGGTCGCTGGTTTGTAAATATTTCCAATCTTTTTGAATTTGAGGGTCGTCAATTTCTTTAACTGAATCTATAAGGCTGTATAATTTATTGAATGCTTCGTCTTGTAGTTCATTACCAAGCCAAGCGGTTAAATCTCTTTCTTCGTCTGCCCATGAAATTGGATATGGAACATGAATTGGACCAACTGGATCGTAGTTTTTTGCAACTTCTCCAGGTGTATTAAAAGTAAAATTAGTGTGTTTAAAAACTTTATCGGGTAAGGATTTTAAAAATTCAAAAATTCCGGTTTCTGCCCATTGGTGTTCGCCAAATGTTTCGTAATCCATAAAAAGATTTATGATTTCTTCTTTACTATCAAGAGCATTAAGCCAACCAACAAATTTTTCGGCAGTAAGAGGCCACTCGCTCCATTCACGGTTTGAAAACCTGAAAGCCATATCGTCGCTTAATCTGAAATTTTTTAATAATATTTTTAATTTCGGATTAATTGCATTGCAATATAAATAATTTGGACTTTTCCAGCCTAATACATGCTTTGCTCCTTCGGTAATTTGTGCTTTATATCCCATTTCGGCAACCATTTCGCCAATATGGTCGGAATAAATTAACTCTGTATTACGGAATGTTTTAGGTTTTACTCCAAACAAATGTTCAATTTTTTCGCTTTGTAATCTTACTTGCTCTTTAAATTCGTCTTTACTTTTTAAAGCACATAATGAGTGTGCATAAGTTTCGGCAATAAATTCGACACAACCTGTTTGAGCTAATGCTTTAAAGCTATCCAGTACATCCGGAGCATACATTTCGAATTGGTCAAGAGCTGTTCCTGAAATTGAATAACTGATTTTAAATCTGGAACCGTATTCTTTTATTAAATTAAGAAATGTATAGTTAGTTGGCAGATAGCATTTTTCTGCAACTTTTCGCATTATCGACTTGTTGGCATAATCATCGTAATAATAATGGTTGTTACCAATGTCAAAAAAACGATATTTTCTTAATCTAAATGGTTGATGTACTTGAAAATAAAAACAAATAGTTTTCATTGTTATAGTGTTAAATTGTTAAACTGTTAAATTGTTTGAGGTTTGAAGTTTGACCTACCCCCAACCCCTTCCAAAAGAAGGGGAGTAAGAGTTTGAAGTTGCTACGCAGTTTTATCCCTAAAATCATAAATTCGTAAATCCTAAATTATAGCAGATTTATAAACTTCATTAACTAAAAAGGCAGCATTTTCCCATTTAAGATTGTCCACCTCTGTTTTGCCATATTTTTTAAACATTTCCGACAAACCATCGTAATGCAGAAGTCCAAAAATACAATCTGCAATAGCATCTATATCCCAAAAATCTACTTTTAAAGCATAATGTAAAATTTCTGAAACGCCTGATTGTTTTGAAATTATTACCGGTACGCTTGAACGCATTGCTTCGAGTGGTGAAATTCCAAATGGCTCAGAAACAGATGGCATTACATATACATCGCTTTGTCCAAACATTCTTACAACATCGTCACCTTTAAGAAATCCTGCGAAATGAAATTTGTCTGCAATTTGAAGTTCTGCAACCCTGCGAATCATTCTGTTCATCATATCGCCACTCCCAGCCATTACAAAACGAACATTATTATATTTTTTTATAACTTTATAAGCAGCTTCTACAAAATAATCAGGTCCTTTTTGAAATGTTATTCTTCCAAGGAATGTTACAATTTTTTCTTTAACTCCTTTGTTTATATCAATATTATCATCAAAACCATCTTGTTCGACTGCATTATGAACTGTATAAATTTTATCTGGTGAAATTCCATATTTATTAATTACAATTTCGCGTGTTAAATTGCTAACAGTAATTACTTTATCGGCGATTTCCATTCCGCGTTTTTCAATATCATAAACAGCTTGGTTTACATTATCTCCACTTCTATCAAATTCAGTTGCGTGAACATGAACTACTAATGGCTTTCCTGAAATTTCTTTTGCTGCTATTCCTGCGGGATATGTTAACCAATCGTGAGCATGAATAATATCAAAGTTGTTAGTTAAAGCAATTTTTGAAGCAACAAGTGCATATCTGGAAACTTCTTGCATCAAGTCTTTACCATATTTACCCGAAAATTTAAATTGTTTTGAAAAAATAGATTTTGAATGTTCAATAGCTTCTAATGATTCTTTATTAATTAAATGATAGTACTCATCGGGTGAAAAATAAGGTATTAAATTAGAACCAACCTCTACATATGATAATTTTTTCCAATATTCGTTATAACTTTCTTGGCTAAAGTCAAGAACTACATCGCTTGCATTTAAAAGCTTAACGGCTTCCTGACTTTCGTCGCCAAAAGCTTTTGGAACTACAAATAATACTTCAACGCCTTGCTTCAGAAGTCCTTTTGTAAGTCCAAAACATGCTGTACCAAGCCCACCAGTAATATGCGGGGGAAATTCCCATCCGAACATTAATACTTTCATTAAATTGCTTTGTTGTTAAATTGTTAAATGGCTAAATTGTTAAATGGCTAAATTGTTACAGTGTTGCAGTGTTATACCGATACGGAATAGAAAAACGAAAAATTCCTATCGGCATAACTGACTCTAAACGAATTTTGCTTTGCAAATTCACTAAGATTCAGTATAAACAGCGTAGCAACCATTTAACCATTCAGCAATTTAACCATTGTTCCATGCTATTTTTTTTTCTTTAATTGTTTTTCAGCTTCTACCCAATTTTCGTGAGCATCGTGATTTCCTGTTTCGAGATGAATTTGATATGCTCTTTGAGCGATTTCATCGTCTGTAACGATTTTTGAAGCAGGTTTAGATGCTTTTTTTACTTCTGTTGCTTTTTTTTCAGCTTTTGGTTTTGCTGTTGATTTTGATTCAGTCTTTTTTGTTGTCATAACTTTATTATTTATATTTATTAATTAGTGTTTTTATTCTTAATACTTCTGCTACACTCCATGCTTGAGATATTGCACCTTTTGGTCGATGAGGGGGGTCGCCATCGTAAATTTCTGATATTGTACCTATTCCATGAATTGCCATTTCATCTTCAAAATTATTATATATTTTTTCTGCAAAAGAAACTCCACTTTTTTCGTGTAATTTTAAGTAGCCTTCAACAAAGTGACCAATTAGCCAGGGCCAAACAGTACCTTGATGATAAGCCATATCTCTGGAATCTTGATTTCCTTCATAAACTCCAATATAATCGGGGTGGCATGGTGCTAATGTTCTTAATCCTTTTGGTGTAAGAAGTTCTTTTTCGACAATATCTAAAATAGATTTTCTACGTTCATCGTTGAGCATTGTAAATGGTAAAGATGTTGCAAATACCTGATTTGGACGAACCGACCAATCTTTATAATCTCCATTAACATAATCGGCTAAATATCCTTTTTTATCATTCCAAAAAAGGTTATTAAAGGAATTTTTAATTATGTCGGGAGTATTTTTCCATTCATCTATAAATTGTTTATCTTTAGCATATTCGGCTGCTTGTAATGAAAAGCAAACTGCGTTATACCATAATGCATTAATTTCAACATCATATCCAATTCTTGGAGTTACAGGTTTATTATTAACAACTGCATCCATCCATGTAAGTGCTACACCATTTTCTCCGGCATATACTAAGCCATTGTCGTGCATTTTAATATTATATACTGTGCCTTCTTTAAATCCTTTAAGAACTTTTTTAAGTTTAGTTCCGTATTCTTTCCAGATTTTTGAAATATTGCCGGTATATTCTGCATACTGTTGAAT
This sequence comes from Bacteroidetes bacterium GWA2_30_7, assembly GCA_001768155.1. Taxonomy (GTDB): domain Bacteria; phylum Bacteroidota; class Bacteroidia; order Bacteroidales; family GWF2-33-38; genus GWA2-31-9. The sequence goes on along the minus strand of MENC01000014.1, from coordinate 6,248 downwards.
TGACCAAAAATACCACATTGGAGCATCAACCGAATTATACGAAGCATGGGTATTACTTCCTACATTTGGAAATAGTGGACCATTTAATTCGGCTGTCATTGTATCTATAACAGATTTACAAGTTTTAACATCGTCGATTGCAAGGGTTAAACCCGGAAGTGAAATAAATGTATCTCTACCCCATCTTCCAAACCATGGAAAGCCGGCAATTATTTCTGTTTTATTGTCTTTTTTTACAATAAATTGTTGTGCTGAATTTTTTAGGCAATTATGAAAATTACTTCTTGGAATACGTTTATTTATTTCGTTTTCAAATTGTTGTTTTAGCGATTGCGTAACAGCTTCTTTAGTTCCGGCTGAAAATATTATGCTTTCTCCTTTTTTTATTGGTAATTCAAAATATCCGGGAACCATTAAGTCTTCCTGATAATCGTAACCTCTGTTTTGCTCCTGATGATATTCTATATTATAATACCAATTCGGAACATGAATATATTCAACTGCTTTAGAAAACTGCATAAACAAATAAGGATATGCGTAATACAATTTCATTTTCATTCCATTTTTCACACTATAAAATCGTGTGTCGGCATCCATATTTGCTTTTGATAAATTATGAATATTTCGGAAAGCTAAAAATGGTTTGAATTGAAGTGTTGTTGGTGAATGAGCTTCAACTAAAGTATATTTTATTAAAATTCGTTCTTCATCTTCGGCAAGTAATAATTCTTTTGTTAACACAACTCCTCCAACACGATATGTAAGTTTTGGAATAGGTTCTGTTCTGAAATCTCTTATGTATTTATGACCTCGTGGTTCAAATTGATTTCCGGGGTATCTGTGCAGAGCTAAATTAAAATGCGCACCTCTTTGAATTACAGTTTCATCTAATGATGATAACAGTAAATGATTACCTCCGTCTAAGTGTTCGAGTGGAACAATTAATAATCCATGATATTTTCTGGTATTACTACCAATTATTGTCATGCTTGCATATGAACCAGCTCTATTAGAGCGTATTAATTCTCTATGAAGAGAATATTCCAAATTAATTAACTTTGATTTATCAAATTCGAGGCAGTTCATTTTACTATGCGTTAAAAATTTACAAAATTACATCAGAAATATTTGTTATTTTACAATAATTTAATCTTTTTTGACGAATTGCCATCTTTTATACATTAATCATTGTATTTTATATTTAAATCTTCTTTTTGAGAGCGATTCTTTAATACACAAATATATAATATTTAATTTACATAATTTACCTGCTATAAAGTATTAAAATAACAATAGAGGCATTTTTAAGCAAATGAGGTACTAAAATTTTGTAAACTGCTTTTAAATTTTTAATCCTAATAATGTTATGTCGTCAATCTGTTCACCATTTCCAATCCAATTAACCAACTTCGTTTCCAAAATTTCTTTTTGTTTGTTCATTGATTTTTCGATATAAAACAAACTTACATGAATTTTTTTATATACACAATTCCTAAAGAAAATTCATGTATAGTTCGCTCCGATTAATTAAAAAACTAAATATTTACAGAGGAAATTTAAAATTAATTTTGTTTGTAAATCATTAAACGTTAAAATTGTATAATTTGTAATTAAAAAAATGAATCTTTCTAATATTAATATCATTTCTAAGTTATAATAATTTTAATAAAATATGATAAAATATTGTATTATAATCATTCTAATTGTTTTTAGTAAGTTGGTTTATTGCCAAAAAACAGATTCGTTAATAAATTTTGAAAATTATTTAGATACAAATCGAATTTCTTATACTAAATCGGATACGTTAATTTTTTTTAATCTTATTGATTCACTAAAAAATAATGCTAAAGATACTAATATCTCAATAATTGATATAGCGAGTTATTTTATCGATAAAAAATATGGCTCTGGAAACAGAGGCAAAAAATCTGAAAATAAAATTCTTATTAATTTATCTGAATTAGATTGTGTAACTTATGTTGAAAGTGTTTTAGCAATTTATAAAACAACTAAATATTCAAAAAGAGATTTTTGCTTATTTGCCAAAGAAGTTGAAAATATTAAGTATAGAAATGGCATAAAAATATTATTTCCTTCGCGCTTACATTATTTTACAGAGTGGTTAGCTGATAATACAAAAAGAGGGAATATTAAAGATATAACATCAGAAATTGATTCTGTAAAATATAATAAACCAATAAATTACATGTCTAAAAATCGCAATTTATATCCACAGTTGAAGGATAGTTCGTATTATAACGAAATGAAAGTTGTAGAAAATAATCTCAATAATAATCAACATTATTATTTGCCAAAAAATAAGTTTGATGATTATAAGCCAAAAATCAAACATGGAAACATTATTGTTTTTACCTCAACAACCGAAGGATTAGATGTTTCGCATGTTGGATTTGCTTATTGGAAAAACAATGAATTATATTTATTACATGCTTCGAGTAAGTATAATAAAGTTTTAATTTCGACATCTACTTTAAAAGAATATCTAAATCAAAATTCTAAAGTAAGCGGGATTATGGTTGCAGATGTTTTGTGATTTTTTCAAATCTTTATTCCCAGTACAGTTACATCGTCGGTTTGTTCAGTCCCAGATTTCCAGTTTTCAATTGATGAATCAAGTAAATTCATTTGTTCCGACATTGGAAGTGTGCAATTTGCAATTATTAGTTCTTTGAATCGTTTGTGCATGAATTTCTTTAATTTTGGACCGCCAAACTGGTCGGGGTAGCCATCACTGCTTAAATAAATTGAATCAGAAGGGTATAGCTGTAAAGATTTTTGAGAGAACTTATCCATTTTTTCATATAGTCCAATTGGCATTTTATCTGGTTTTATTTCAATAAAAATTAAATCGGAGGATTCAAGAATTTGAATGTTTGGCGATTGTTCCTTAAATTCTTCGGATTTAAAATTATCTGTTTTTCTAATTAAATATAATGGATTGTTAGCTCCTGAATATTCTAATAATTTTGTTTCGTTATCAACCACACATAAAGCTATATCCATTCCGTCTTTATTTTCCATTTCTTTTCCCTGATGTTGCAACGAACGAATAATTTCTTTACGGAGTTTATTTAATATTACTGCTGAATGTGTAATGTATTCTTTTACAATAATTTCTTTCAAAAATGCAATTCCGAGCATACTCATAAATGCTCCCGGAACGCCATGCCCTGTACAATCGGCAACCGCAAAAATTGTTTTCCCCTCGAGTTCGTAAAACCAATAAAAATCGCCACTTACAATGTCTTTTGGTTTAAAAAGTATAAAATGGTCGGAGAAATTTTTAACTAATGTTTCGGTTGAAGGAATATTGGCACTCTGAATTTTTTTTGCATATTTTATACTGTCAGTTATTTCTTTTTGTTGATGCCTAATTTCCTCTTCTGCTTCTTTAATTATTGTAATATCAGAATCAATTGCTACAAACTTATATATTTCTCCATAAGAATCAACTACCGGAGTAAGAGAGGTTTGTACCCAAAGTTGTTTGTTCGATTTTGTTACTATTTTCGATTCGTATGTAATAGCTTGTTTTTTTTCGAATAGTTGTTCTTTTAAATTTTCAATATTTGTAATTGCACGAGTATCAAATAAATTATCGCCATAAATATCTGTAAATTCATAAATTGTATAACCAAATATTCTTGTAAAAGCCACATTTATCCACTCAATTTTGCCTTTTCCATCTGCAATAATTACTGCATTGTTGGTTTCGCTTGCAACTATTGAGAGTTTTTCGAGTTCTTTGTTAGTTATTTCGAGTTGTTCGGCTTGTGTAAGAATTTCTTCTTTATGCTGAAGAATTATTTGATTTTGATGAAGTAACTGATTATTAGATTTCTTTTTAATTTTATATTGTTTGTATATAAAATATACCACGATAAGCATAACAACTATTATACTTAAAGCAAAAGCATAAATTATATTTCTTCGAAACGATTGAATTTCCTGGTCTTTTTTTAGGAGTAAGATTTCTTTGTTCTTTTTTTCTTCGGCAATTTCAACTTGCTTTTGAGATAATTTTTTTGAAGCTTCTTCGCTTACAATTTCTTTATTTATTTCTGTAAACTTGTTTAAAAATATGTACGCTTTATCAAGATATTCAATGGCTTTAGAATATTCGTTTTTTTGCTTATAGGCAATTGCTAAACCTTCGTACGAGTCGGCTAATTCTTTTTTAACACCAATATCTTCGGCAATTTGCTTTGATTTTTCAAAACAACTTACTGCACTATCTAAGTTATTGTATTTAATATAAACTTTTCCTAAATTATTTAACGAAACTGCCGTTCCTTGGTCATCTTCAATTTCGATTTTCATTTCAATTGATTCCTCAAAAAGCTTTTTTGCTTCAAGTAAATTGTTATTGTGTAGCTCAATTACACCAAGATAGTCTTTAGCAGTTGAAAGTACATATAAATCATTATTTTGTGTTCCTAAATCAATAGCAATGTTTAAATATTTTGTTGCTTCGGAATAATTTTTTAATCCTAAATATGATGCTCCAATGTTTTGAGAAGCATCTCCTTTGCTAATTTTATTTCCTTTTTCGTAAGCAATGAAAAAATACTTTAAAGCTTCTTCAAATTCGCCCTGAAGTTTGTATATTAAACCAATGTTATTATTTACTTTAGCAATGCCGGTCTGGTTTTTAATTTCTTCAAAATGCCTTAATCCATTAAATAAATCTTTTATTGATTTACCATATTCTCCTTGTAATGTATATATCTCGCCATAAGCATTATAAACCGAGCCTAATCCAAAATCATTATTAATTTCGGTAAATAATTTTTCAGATTGTTTCAGGTTTAAAAATGCTTTTTCGTAGTCATCAACATAATAATAAGAAGTTCCGGTATTATACAATGAATATGCTTTCCCAAATATATAATTTGCTTTTTGTGATATTTCAAAAGCTTTTTCAGAATATTTTAATGATAATTCGGGGTCTTCAATTATTATATCTTCGCATAATGTATTAAGTTCATTAACTATCATTGTATCTGCTTTGCCGGAGTTTAAAATTTCATTCAAATTTTTGTCATCGGTTTGAGCAAAACAATTTAAAGTAAGAACTAAAATAAAAAAAAGAGTATGTATTAGATTTTTAATAATTTGCATGATTTTATAAAGAAAATCCAAATACAACAAAAATGCTTTCAGTTTGTGGATTTGCAATTAATGATGTTTGAATTGGTAGTTCAAATTTGTCGGTAATTTTAACACTTTTTGAAGCTTTTACTCCGATATTAATAACTCCAATTTTTTCATTATAATAATAACCTGTTTCTCCTTTATCTTCGTCGGGGTCGTCGAGTGCAGCTCCAACAAATGCACTAAAATCAATATTTTTGAATGTTTTATTATATCCTAATTCAAGATATTTTGACATGAAAATATCGCCCGAACTGCCGTCTTCATTAATTTTTCTTGAATCGTAACCATAAAGATTCATTGCAAATAAAAGCGAAAATGGAATTTTTTCGGTTCCAAGAAAACATACAGTACCTTCAAATACATGACCTGTGGTTTCGCTGTCATAATTGAAATATTTGTGATGTGCAGGGGTATAAAATGAATTTCCAGGGAAGTAATAATCATAAAAGCATAAAAATATTGCATCTTTAAAAGTATAAGATAAAAACAAATCAACTTCTTGGCTTGTAGTGTTATAATTATACGCTGCCCATGTTCCTATTGAAACGGCATGTGTAGAATCGCTAAAATTAATCGAAAGAGTAGGTTGAATACTTGGACTTTCTCCGCCAAGATTACTTCCTCGCCAAATATATCGGCTCATAAAGTCAGATTTTATTTCAAAAACTGAATTTTCTTCTTCTGCTTCTTGGCAGTATGTAAAATTTGCATTTAACAGAACTAGTGATAAGATAATTAGAATATTATGTTTCATATTAAAAAAATTAGATATTTGAACATAAAGAAATATAAAAAAACTGATTTTACCATAAATTGAATTAAATTTTTATTCCTAAAATTGTAATATCATCTATTTGCTCTCCATTACCAATCCAATTTAATATTGTAGTTTCTAGAATTTCTTTTTGTTCATTCATAGTTAATTGGCTATTGTCTTTTAATAATTGTTTTAGATTTTTTGAAAGAAATTTCTTCCCATTTGGTCCACCAAATTGGTCTTGATAACCGTCGCTCATAATATATAAGCAGTCTCCTTTTTGAAGAAGTATTTCGTGGTTTGTAAAATTGTT
>MENC01000013.1:5898-21810 GCA_001768155.1 Bacteroidetes bacterium GWA2_30_7 | reverse complement strand
AATCACAAGCTGTAATAACATCAGTTCCTGTATTACTGTAATTAATTGTCAAATCTAAAGTTACAACCGAATCGCAACCATCTGTATTTGTTAATGTGAAAGTTGCAGAGTTGTTACTTGAAGTGTAGGTATTTCCATCAATCCAATCATAAGAATCACAAGCTGTGATAATATCAGTTGTTGCATTTGTGGGATTAACTGTTAAATCTGTAATAATTATACTATCACAACCTAATGTAGTTGCTAAAGTATCGTAATATAAACCGGCAACATTTTGCTCTGCTCCTTGTACAAAGTACGTTTCGTTATCACAAATTACAGGAAATTCATAAGTAATAACTTCTGTAGGGTCTGAAATAGTATCAGATATTGAACTTACACAAAGATTTGCATCAGTAATAGTTACCGTATAAATTCCTGCAATTAATCCATTTATATCTTCAGTAGTTTCAGTATCCGACCATTCAAAACTATAAGGAGTAGTTCCGCCAGATACAGTTAAATCTATTGAACCATTGTTTCCGCCAAAGCAAAGATTATCTGTTACTGAAGTTGAGGATAATACTTCGGTTGGTTCCGAAACTATTACATCCATTGAAGTAACAGGACAATTTTGAAAATCGGTAATTGTTACAGTATAAGTTCCGGCAATTAAGTTTGAAATAGTAGCTGTTGAATCACCCGATGCCCAATCGAATGTGTAAGGAGTTGTTCCTCCGGTTAATGTCAAATCAATCTGACCATCGCTTCCGCCAAAGCAATTAACATCAGTAATATTTGTTGTTAAAGAAAATGTATTGGGTTGTCCAACGGTAACACTGTCGTTTGTACTACAAGAGTTTGCATCAGTTACTGTAAAATAATAAGTATCAGCAACCAATCCTGAAATATCCTCAGTTGTAGCAGTGTTTGACCATGTGTAAGAATATGGACTTGTTCCACCCGTAACAGTTAAATCAATACTTCCGTCAGAATTTCCAAAACAATTTGCATTAATAAAAGATGCAGAAAGGGATAATATCGCAGGTTCTGTAACTGTTAAAGAAATAATTGTTTCGCATAAACCTGCATCAGTAATAGATAATAAGTAATTACCAGATGATAATCCTGATATATCTTCTGTTATTGCTAAATTAGACCAAGCAAATACATAAGGAGTTGTTCCACCGGCAATAGTAACATTAATTGCCCCATCAGAAAATCCATTACAACTTGCATTGGTAATTACTGTATCAGTAACAGTTGGAGCGCCAAAATTATTTACTATATAATTATTTGTGTAAGTACAACTATTTGCATCAGTTATTGTTACAAAATAATTATCGGCATCTAAATTAATATTATCTTCAGTTGTAACTAAATTAGACCAGTTGAAGGTATAAGGTGAAGTGCTTCCCGAAACAGTCAGGTAAATTGAACCATCAGTAGCTCCACATGCTGCATCGTTAACACTATCGGTAACAGCAAAATCTGTTGGTTGAGCAACTATCACATCCATTGATGTAACAAGACAACTTTGTGAATCGGTAATTGTAACAGAATAAGTTCCTGCTATTAAGTTAATAACTGTTGCAGTTGATGCTCCTGATGCCCAATTATAAGTGTAAGGGCTTGTTCCACCTGTTAATGTTAAATCAATCTGTCCATCATTTCCACCATAGCATGTAACATCAGTAACATTTGTTGTTAGAGAAAATGCTACAGGTTCGGAAATTGTTACTGAATCAATAGTTTGACACAAATTAGCATCAGTTACAGTAACATAAAAAGTTCCGATTGATAAACCCGAAATGTCTTCTGTAGTTGATGTATTAGACCATACAAATGAATAAGGAGTTGTTCCACCGGTAACTGTTAAATTTGCCGAACCATTTGAACCTCCATTACAATTTACATCTGTTCCAACAATTGATGCTGATAAAACAGCAGGTTCGGTAATAGTAACTGAAACAGAACGTAAACAGAAATTACCATCTTCAATTGTAACAGTATAAACATCGGGCGATAATCCGGTAATATCCTGAGTTGTAGCTGAATTAGACCATGAATATGTGTAAGGAGTAACACCACCTGTAACTTCTAAATCAATTGCTCCATCATTATCACCGTAACAGGTAATATTAGTTTCGGCAATAGTAGGTGAAACTACTGTAGGTTCAGTAATAGTTATATTTTTAACTATTTCGCATAAATTATTATCTGTAATTGTTACAGAATAACTTCCAGCACTAACAAGACTTATTGATGAAGTTGTTGCAGCATTTGACCAAAGATAAGTGTAAGGTGAAGTTCCACCTGAAACAACAAGTGTAGCTGAACCGTCAGAGCTACTATAACAACTAACAGGAGTTTCAGAAATTAAGGCTGTTAAAGAATCGGGCTCTCCAATAGTTATTGAATCTCTAATTGTGCATAAATTAGCATCAGTAACAGTAATATAATAATTCCCACCGCTTAAACCTGATATATCTTGTGCAGTAGCTAAATTTGACCATGTATAACTATAAGATGTTGTTCCTCCAAGAACTGATAAATCAATTGCTCCATCGGCTGCACCATAGCAACTTACATCAGTACGAATCATAGAAATTGATAAAGTATCGGGTTCAGTAATTGTTACAGAGTCGCGTTTTTCGCATAAATTAGCATCCGTTACAGTTACATAATAAGTTCCAACAGGTAAGCCGGTAAGGTCTTCAGTAGTTTCAGCATTTGACCATAAATAAGAATATGGAGAAGTACCACCGCTTACAGTTAAATCGGCACTACCATCACCATCACCATTACAAGTAATATTAGTACCTGCAATTGTATCTGAAAGTGAAGTTGGTTCGCTAAGAATTATTGTTGAATCAACACTACATAAATTTGCATCAGTAATTGTTACAACATAAGTACCTGCATTTATACCTGAAATATCTTCGGTAGTTGCTGTATTTGACCATTCAAAAGTATAAGGAGTTATGCCTCCAACTACTGTTATATCTAAAGAACCGTTATTATCTCCATTGCATAAAGGCATTGTTGTAGTATAAGAATCAATTTGAATAATATCGGGCTGTAAAACACTGAATGAATTATTTAACGTACAATTATTAGCATCTGTAACAGTAACAGTATATGTGCCGGCAATTAATCCGCTAATATCTTCTGTAGTAGCAGTATTTGACCATTCGTAAGTATAAGGGCTTGTTCCTCCGGAGACATTAATATCAATAGCGCCATCAATATCACCATTACAAGATAATATGTTATTGTTGCCAAATAATAATACATCATCAATTTCCCAAGCATAACCAAAGCCTGACTGGGGATCCATATCTTGTGTACTTCTGAAAGTAAATCTAATTTTAACATTGGATTTTTCTGCAGCGACAGTAGAAATGTCTAATACTTCAGTAGAAGGATTTGTAGAGGCTTCATTTTGAGCATATAATTGATGCAATTCGTAACGTGTTGATGTTGCGAAATCATCACTACTTACATATACCAAAGTGCTATCAAAATATTTTGTATAATTCTCTTGAAATGTTAAATAAACAATATCGTGAGAAGTGCAATTAATTCCATTTGAAGTTGTCAAACTTGCCCATTGATTATCACCAACTGCACCAAGTGCATCAGAATCAAACAATGCATAATTGCCTCCGGATGTTGAAGCAATAGCTCCCATTACGCTACTATAAGTTCCCGTAGGAGCATCAGGTCCAATTAACCATGAATCAGTATATCCTCCCTGAGTTGTCAATGTCCAGTCTGTAGGATTAGAAAAATCATTTCCCCAAAAATATTGGACAGAATTTAATGAAATTACATCAGGTTCAGTAATTGTAACTGACGAATTAGCTTCACAGGAATTTATATCAGTAATAGTAACTGTATAAGTTCCGGCAGCCAATCCTGTTACATCTTCTGTTGTAGCAGCATTTGACCACGCAAAAGTAAAAGGTGATGTGCCTCCGGTAAATAGCATGTCGGCAGCACCATCTGAAAAACCATTACAGGTTACATCTGTTGGAGTAATTGAACTGATTAGTAAATTACATTCCATTAATTTGACATTATCTAATCCAATAAAATCACCTTCATTTACATTATCTGCAACATGTTCGTTGAAAGCAATATAAATATTTTGGCCAGAATATGCATCTAAGTTAATTTGAAATGAAGTCCAATTTGTAGGACTAAGTTCAGCTTGGGTTATTGCTAACAATGTGGTTGTAAAATCTGTAGTTGAATTGCCGGCTATTGAGACTTTTATATCAACATTATCTGCATAATCTGAGAATAAAAATATATCGAAAGATAATTGATATCCTGTTGCAGGAATACTAAACTGAGGAGTAATTAACCATTGGTCGTTAGATGAGGCTCCACCGGTAGTATAGGTACAATATGCACTTATATTACCATCTGAAGAAGTAATTGTAGAACCGGCACTCCAACCAGGCAAAGGAGTTGTTCCACTTGTTATTGAAGCCCATCCTGTACCTCCATCAGTATTAGCTTTAGTCCAGCATTGAGGAGGAAAAGTAACTCCTTCAAAACTTTCTGTCCATGGGTAAGTGCTTACCATATCACATAATGTTGTAAAAGAAAATGGACCAACCCATGCACTTGTATTTCCACCACCACAATCGGCTTGTTCATAAAATTCATAATCTGTGGCAGAAGTTAATCCACTTGCAGGGTAAGTTGTTGATACAAGTCCTGTAACCATACTTCCTGTTCCCTGAACAAAACCTGCTCCACCATATTCTAAGTTCCATAATGTTTCGACACCACCGGCAGTCCAAGCTAAATCGGCAGAAGTTGTTGTAACATTAGAATCTAATAATGTGGTAGGTTCAACACACGTTACTTCTTCGAGCGATACATCGTCAACAAATACATACCTGTTATTAGCATCGCTATAAGCATGAAAACCTATGTAATAAATTCCGCTGCTTGAAACAGTAAATGTACTGCTTGATAATTGATATGTAGTGTTACTAATAGTACCAAGGTCAACTATTAACGAAGTCATTGAAGCAGATGCAGGACTATTGCCAATAGATACATTTAATTTTTCGGGTTTAGTATTATCAAATACTCTATAATAAAATTTCAGATTATAAAATGAACCGGCTGTAAGATTAAGGCATTTTGTATAAAGCCAATCATTTGCAGCATTTGTAGTGCTATATTCGTAAGCAGCAACAATACTTCCTGAATTAGCATAAGTTGGAGCATTATAAAAACCCCAATTTGAAGCATCTGAATTAACATCTTCGGTTGTCCATCCTACATAGCTTGATGTTTCAAAATCTTCGGTAAAAGGTATTGTGTATGGTGCAACATTTATTATGGTATAAGTACTTGTATCGTTATTCAAATCGCCGTCTGTAAGTAAAGATGTATAAGATCTGAAATCGTAATTTCCATCGGCAGATAAATCGGCAGTGGCTGTAAATAAATACAGCATTGTATCTCCTGAAGCCAAAGGTCCTGCAATATTTTCGGTATTAGCTGCTCCACCATTTATTGTATATGAAACATCAAAATTACTAACGCTGCTGTCTCCAAAATTGGCAATCGAAATTATAACAGATTCAATTGTAGAATAATCACATGCAGTTTGTGGAGATGTAGATGTAATTGCAATTACACCAATGTCGTAGGGTACTTGTTCCTGAATTATTAATGTACCGCTTGCATCTTGTGGATTACCACCATAGGTATCACCCGAAATAAACCAACTTACCGATTGGTCGCCCGAAGTTCCGCCTCCTACGGTAACATTAACTGTAAAAATATGTTCACCCGGTTCTACTCCACCATAATTATTATCATCATCGCCCCAAGTAATGGTTTGTCCAACAATTGATATAAATGCTTCGTCGGGTTGTCCTTCGGTAGCTGTTGCAATTGGATCAGAACCTGAATTTATTGTGAATCCGGCAGGAAATGTTAAAGTAACCATATCGCCATATTCATCATCAGGTGTAGTAATAGTAATTGTAAATTGTAAATTCATTGTAGTACCTGCTACATATTTATTATCGCTTACTATGGTACTTGCAGAAAGGTTTTTTAACGCATTTGTTCCGTTTAAAGATATTGGTTTTTTTAAATCGGAGGTTTTTGTTACAGATTTATAACTTACTCCTGTAGTTGTTTTCGTTTTGCCGGTTTTAGTTTGCGAGAAACTATTACTTTGGGCAAATACTATCGAACTTACGATAGTAAAAATTAATAGTGTTTTTGTAAAAATTTTCATAAATTATTGCTTGATTTAGTTTAAAATGGATACAAAGATAAAATTAATTACAATTAAATTTTAATTTAAATTTAATCTTTTTTCTTAATTCCGCTATTTTAATTGGAAGTACTTTCAGTGAAAGAACCCCCGAAAAGTCGGGGCAGACTATGAATAATAGTCAATTATTTAAAGAGATGTAATATTATTATTTAAAGCATATCTGACAAGGGCGACAACAGTTTTAACATTAAGTTTTTGCATAATATTTCTGCGATGTGTTTCGACAGTTCGAAGACTTATATTAAGACTATCAGCAATTTCTTGATTATTTTTATCTTTTACAATTAATTTAATAATTTCTAATTCTCTTTTTGTAAGTAATACATTAGGTTGAATATATTCCTCGTCTTGTGAATTATTATTTGAAACGTAATTATTTAAAACTATATCAGATATTTTTTTTCCAAAATATTTGTTGCCATCTGAAATTGCATTAAGAGCAGTTATTAGTTCATTTTTATTAGAATTTTTTAGTAAATAACCATCTGCACCAGCTTTAAGCATTTGAAAAACATATTCTTTTTTATCGTGTTGTGTTAAAACCAGAATTTTAAGTTTGTTGTTGGTTTCCCTAATTTTTTTTGTTACTTCAATACCATTCATTTTTGGCATAGAAATATCAATAATTAAAATATCGGGATTTAATTCTTTTACTTTTTCGATAGTTTCAATTCCATCTCTTGCTTCACCAATAATTTCATATTCGTCTAATTGAGAAAGCATTGCGATAATTCCATCTGTTATTATGAAATGGTCGTCGGCTAATAGAATTTTGATTTTTTTCATATACTCTTTTTTTATATATTAGTCTTTTGCTTTAAATTATTCTGCAATTTTAACTGAAATAATCGGACTTTCTTCTTTTTTGATGAGCGTTGGGGTTTAGTAACATTTTTAAAGTAAGCAGCATATTTAAAGTAAGTAACACGCTTGAAGGTGGCTATGCCACGCTTCAAGGTGTTGGGATATCTATTAAAATTTCGGTTCCTTTATTAATTTCAGAAGTCAGTTGAAAAACACCTTTAAATGCGTAAACTCTTTCTTTCATACTAAATAATCCTATTCCGTTATATTTAAAATCATTATACAGATTATTCATGTCAAAACCAATTCCATCATCATCAATTGTTAAAGATATTAAATCGTCATGTTTAATTATCTGAATATTTGAGTTTTTTGCTTTCGAATGTTTAAAAATATTACTTAATGCCTCTTGGATAATTCTATATAAAGCTTTTTCAATTTTTTCATCAACTCTTTGGTCATAATTGAAAACTGCAAAATTTATATTAATTCCACATTTTGTATAGTTGTTATCAATTAAATTTCTAACTGCAACTGCTAATCCAAAGTCTTTAAGCATAATAGGAATTAAATCGTGAGCGATATTTCTTGATTCTGTAATTGCATTATCTATTTGATTTTGAATGTCAAGTATGTTTTTTTGATATTCATTATCGTTTATATATTTTTCTTTAAATTTATTTTCTATTGTAAAATAAATAGCGGTTAATATTTGACCTAAGCCATCATGAATTTCTTTTGCAATTCGTAGCCGTTCTTCTTCCTGTGCATCATTTAGGGCAATTAAATTTTCACGTCTGATATTATTAATTTTATTTTCTATATCTATTTTCTCTGTAATATCGTGGGCTACAAAAACATAACCTGATATGTTTTTATCATCGCTTTTAAGCTCAGATACAGAAATAATTACTGAAATTTCTTTACCATTTTTTGCAATAAGAAGTTTTTCTGATACAGAAAAGATGTTATTAGAATCTTTTTTAAAATTATACATTTGCGTTAAATTGTTCTTAAATAATATGTTGATATTTTTTTCTAATAATTCTTGTTTATTGTAATCTAATGAATTTTTTACTGCATTATTTAACGATTTAATGATTAGGTTTTTATCGGTAACAATTACTATATCGAAAATACTTTGAAAAATATTATCAAAATAATCTCTTGAAATTGTTGTAATATCAATGGTTTCAATCATTTTATTAAACGAATCGGCTAAAACCCCAAGTTCGTCGTCGAATTTTGAATCTATTTTTACCGAGTGTTCACCTTTTATATATTTTTCGGTTACTGTTATAAGAATTTTAATTTCTTTTAATATTTTTTTTATAAATCCTAATCCCCAAAAATAAGATGCTAACATTAAGATACTTGCTAAGAAAATTACTATTAAATTACTTCTAAAATATGATTTACTAAAAAAATCGACATGCTCATTAATTTCATGTTTTGTTTCATCAATAATAAAATTGAGTTTTTTATCAGCACCTATAATTATGTCTGAATAAATGTTTTTAAAATGACTATAATTTTCTGCACTCAACGAGTCTAAAATATTATTTTCGATATTGGTCGATAGGTTATTTATATCTTTTATAAAGTTTGCTAATAAATCTTTATCGTGATTTTGCGTAATTTCCGAATTACAAATTTTTATTTTTTCGTTAACTTGATTTAGAAAAGAAACAAGAGATGTTTTAGAAAGGTTTTTAGATTCTATGATAGAATTATTAAACAAATTTAATGAATGTTTTAACTCATGTAGTGCGTCAAGCTCGTGATACTCAATAACTATTTTATCGGAACGGCTTTTTAAAATACTTATAATATAAAGACTTGCTATAACAATAAAAATATTGATAATCAGGATTAAAAAAACACCTTTAAATAATCTTTTACTTATACTATTTTTTATGATATATTTTTTCACAATAGAGATTTAGAATTTGAGAAGTAAAAATTGCAAATAACTTTCTACTAGGCATGTGAGTTTATTTTATAGTAAATGTACGCTTTGTTTTAAATAAATCAAAACAAAATCTATATGCCTTTTAATTTTCTGAAACCTATTAACTAAAACTGTATATTAACGTGCTTTTTTTTACTAAAACATCTAGCTTTAAATCCTTATATTTGCCACACAAAAGCTAAAAAATGAAAAAAGCAAAAATATTAGTTACAGGAGGCACTGGATACATTGGTTCTCACACAGTTGTTGAACTTCAGAATAAAGGTTTTGAAGTGATTATTGTAGATAATCTTTCAAACTCACATATCGAAGTACTTGATGGAATAACCGAAATTACAGGAATTTGTCCTGCATTCGAACAATTTAATTTATGTGATTCGGAAACAACAAAAAGCTTCTTTTTAAAGCACAAAGATATAGACGCAATTATACATTTTGCTGCATTTAAAGCAGTTGGCGAATCAGTCGAAAAGCCTTTAAAGTACTATCATAACAATTTAGAATCGTTAATTAATATTCTCGAAAATATTCAGTCAAACGGCATTAAAGGATTAGTTTTTTCGTCGTCATGTACCGTTTATGGACAACCAGACGAATTGCCTGTTACAGAAGACGCTCCAATTAAAAAAGCCTTTTCGCCTTATGGAAATACTAAGCAAATTGCCGAAGAAATAATTTCAGATTTTATTTCGATAAATACTGATTCAAAAGCAATTGCATTAAGATATTTCAATCCGATAGGTGCACATAAATCATCAAAAATTGGCGAATTACCACTAGGAGTTCCAAGTAATTTAGTTCCATTTATTACTCAAACAGCAATTGGAATAAGACAACAATTAAATGTTTTTGGAAACGATTACGATACACCCGACGGTACATGTATTAGAGATTATATTAATGTTGTTGATTTAGCTAAAGCTCACGTTGTTGCAGTAGAAAGAATAATTGAAAATAAAAACAAGCAAAATTTTGAAGTTTTCAATTTAGGAACAGGTAGTGGAGCTTCGGTTTTTGAAATTATTAATTCGTTCGAAAAAGTTACAAATAAAAAGCTAAATTATAAAGTTGTAGCTCGCAGAGCCGGCGATATCGAAAAGGTTTATGCAGATACAAAGTTTGCTAACGAAGAATTAGGATGGAAAGCCGAAACTAGTCTTGAAGAAACACTATTATCGGCTTGGAATTGGGAAAAAAATTATAGAGCAAAAGTGACTAAATAATTGAAATAACCCCCGAAAAGTCGGGGCAAGCTATGACTAAAAAAAGACACACAAGAGAATGATTATAGAGAAGAGTATGACACAGCTTGTCCCGATTTATTTCGGGAAATTGCACGAATTTGCTTCTGTCAGGTGTTTTCACCTGATAGGATTGTGTTACACACTCTGTCCGAAACCTGACTGGTTTTTAGTTTCTGTCAGGTGAAAACACCTGACAGAGGCAGGGTGGATTAACTGCAACCTCAAACTTGCTGTAAATGAACTACTAACTAAATTATAAACACATGAAACATTCACGACTAAAAAGACACACAAGAGAATGATTATAGAGAAGAAACTAGCCACAGATTGCACAAATTTTCACAGATTTAAAACAACCAAAGGTTGTTTTATCTGTGCTAATTCAAATAAATCTGTGAATCAAATCTGTGTTAATTAGTGTAATCTGTGGCAAAAGAAATCATAAATATCAGCGTAAATCAGCGTCTAATTAAATTATAAACAAATGAAAATTACATTAATTTTTATTGGCAAAACTGATGAAGATTTTATTAAAGTCGGAATAGAAAAATACGTAAACAGGCTAAATCATTATATTAAATTAGATATTATTGAAATTAAAAATATAAAAATACCAAAATCTATCACAAAAGAAAATCTTAAAAGCCTTGAATACGAACAAATTAATAAACATATAATTGCTGATGATACTGTTTATTTGTTAGATGAAAATGGAAAAGAATTAACCTCAGTCGGCTTTAGTGATTTTATAAAGAAATCAATGTTGAGCAGTATAAAAAACCTTGTTTTTATTGTTGGTGGTGCTTATGGCTTTTCTGAAAAGATAGAGAAAAGAGCAATTGGTAAAATATCTTTATCAAAAATGACTTTTACACATCAAATGATTAGGTTAATTGCTGTTGAACAGATTTACAGAGCTTTTACAATTATAAATAATGAACCGTATCATCATAATTAATTTATTAACTAAGTTTGCTAATCAGAGATATTAAAGTGAAGCCTTTTAAAAATTATTCCATATTATTAATTGTTTCTATTGTACTTCTTTCGTTAGGATATTATTTTGAAATTAAAAACAATCAGGTTGTTAATCAGATAGTTGACGTAGAGTCGTTTAAGAATGTATTGTCGCAAAAACAAGCATTGCTTAAAAGTATTGTATTTCAGAACAAAGAATTATTTCAGAACAAAGAATTTAATGAAATTTTTAAGTCAAAATATTTGAATATTGATAAAAAGCTTGAAAATGAGCATTTAATATTATTAGCATTCGAAAATGACTCATTAAAATTTTGGTCGAATAATTTTATTTCGCTTGACGAAATAAATAATATTTTTAGCTCAAAAAATGATTTTATTAAGACCGGAAATTGTTGGTTGGTTAAGCAAACTTTTAAATTTGATAATGTAACTGTTTTAGGAATTATAATTATTAAAACAGAATATACTTTTGAAAATGAATTTCTTGAAAATAGTGTTAATCGTTCATTCAAATTGCCGGCTTATACTAATTTTTCGAATGTTCCAGAAACAGATGGGTTTATAATTACAAACGATAATGGAGAATTTTTACTTTCAATAATTCCTCAATTCAGATTAAAAAACAATTCAATATATATATTTTTTTCAGTACTGTTTTATGTTGCTTTTTTTATAAGTTTTTTCATATTTCTAAAAAATGTATTAAAACTATTTCGACAAAAATCATTAAGTATTTTCATTTTGCTGTTACTAATGTTTTTGTTTAGGTTTATATTATTTTATTTTAAAATCCCTTCAATATTTTATTCATTAGAAATTTTTGACCCTAAACTTTTTGCTACATCTGTATTTCTTCCAACACTTGGTGATTTTCTAATAAACGTAATATTTATATTTTATTTAATAATAGTTTTATATAATGAGTTATTTTTAATTTTACAAATACCTGCATATAAGTCATATATGTTTGTGAAATTTATAATGTTAATACTAATTTCATTTATAATTACTATATATTTATTTTCTGGTAAAATTTTAGAAAGTTTAGTTTTTGACTCTAGCATTTCTTTAGAGTTAAACAACATATTATCAATCAATTCGAGTAGTATTGTTGCATATATTGTAATATCATTATTATTTTTTATTCTAGCATTTATTACTAAATGGGTAGTCGAAATTATTTCGAACAAAATTGATAAAAAGGGATTTTATTTAACTCTGATATTTTCTTCAGCAATTTTTATATTTTGCTGTTATTTAGGCGATTATAAAATTGGATTATTATCAGTTTTACTTTCAGTATCAGTATTATTGTTATTTAAAATTTTATTCGATGGTTATGAAAATAAATGGTATTCATATGTATTTTATTTTATAACAATTTTTGTAATTTATAATGTTATAATTATTTCAGTTTCATCGAAAGAAAAAGAAGAATCAATAAGGAAATTATTAGTAACAAATCTTGCAAACGAAAGAGACCCTATAGCTGAACTTCAAATGTCTGATTTTGAAAAAGATTTACTTGAAGATAAAAAGATTAAATCAATTTTACAAAATGATTATTCGAATAAAACAGATGAATTATATAATTACTTTATTAACTACTATTTTCATGGATTTTGGAGAAAATATGATATTCAGTTAACAATTTGTAAACGAAACGATTCATTACTTATTAACGAAGCTAATAAACTTGAAAATTGCAAAAATTATTTTACTAATTATAGAAATAACATTGGAGTACAAATAGGAAATACAAATTTTTATTTTTTAGATAATATTAATGGACGAATTAGTTATTTGGCTGAATTAGATTATATTATAGATAGTAATAATTCTGTTTATGTTTATGTTGAGCTTGATTCAAAACTTCAAACAGAACAGCTTGGCTACCCTGAATTATTAATTGAAAATAAAATAAAAAGTAAAAGAAAATTTGAAGGTTATTCTTATGCAAAATTTAGAGATAACAGACTGGTTTTTCAATTTGGAAATTTTTCGTATAATTTATCTCTTAATTATTATGGAGAATTTAGAAATGAATTTGAATTTTTAGACAAAGATGATTTTAATCATCTGATTTATAAAGTTAACGATAACAACTTTATAGTACTTAGTAAACCTTCACATGGTATTTTTAATTATATCGTCTTTTTTTCGTATTTATTAGTAATGTACGTTATTCTTTATTTATTGATTTTACTTTTTAATATTAATAAATTGAATATTATTAAATCTATTAATAATCTGATATTTAGAATACAAATAACTTATATTGGAATAGTATTATTAAGCTTGTTTGTAATTGGCGGAGGTACAATATATTATAATATAAAACAGTTTGAGAAAAAACAACTTGAAAAAATTAGTGAAAAAGCTCAATCTATTTTAATTGAGTTAGATGGAAAATTTGCAAACGAAAAATCACTTTTACAGCTAGATTCCTATAATATTAATTATTTACTAGTAAAATGGTCAAATGTTTTATATGCAGATATTAACCTTTATGCACCTGATGGAAAGTTGATAGCATCATCAAGAAAAGAAATTTTTGACAAAGGACTAGTTGGGAATTATATTGATGCAGATGCGTATTGTGAGTTAGCAATTAATAAAAAATCAGAATATGTTCATAATGAGAAAATTGGGAAACTCGAATTTTTATCAGCTTATGTTCCGTTTTTTAATAATGATGGTGAAATATTAGCATTTGTAAATCTTCCATATTTTACAAAGGAGTATGTTGTAAGAAATGAAATATCTTCGCTAATAATAACAATAATTAATATTTTTATTTTTCTAATATTAATTACTATTTCTCTTACATTACTAGTTTCAAAGAATATTACAAAACCTTTAAGGTTGATTCAGAATAAGATGAGCGAAATTGAATTGGGTAAAAAGAATGAATTAATAAATTATAATAGAAAAGATGAAATTGGAAATTTAATAATACAATATAATCGACTCGTTTTGGAATTATCGGAAAGTGCTGATAAATTAGCTAAAAGCGAACGGGAATCGGCTTGGCGTGAAATGGCAAAGCAAATAGCACACGAAATAAAAAATCCTCTTACACCAATGAAATTGAGTATTCAGCTATTATTAAAGTCGTGGAACGATAAAGACATAAATTGGGAGCAACGATTTAATAAAATTTCTCAAACTCTTATCGAACAAATTGATTCGTTATCAGCCATTGCATCAGAATTTTCGGGATTTGCACAAATGCCTCAATCAAAAAAAGATAGCATTAATTTGATTGATAAAATAGAATTGGCAGTTAATACCTTTAGTAATGATGAAAACATTTCAATAACAACAAATTATAATGGAATTACAACAGCCAATGTTTTTGCAGATGGTGAACAGATATTAAGAGTTTTTAATAATTTGCTTAAAAATGCAATACAGGCAATTCCTAATGATAGAAAAGGAATAATTATTATACGTTTGTCAAATAATAAAAATACGATAATATTTGAAATAAGCGATAATGGAAAGGGAATATCCGATTCACAAAAGGATAAACTTTTTCAGCCAAACTTTACAACTAAAACAAGTGGGATGGGGCTTGGTTTAGCAATTGTTAAAAATATTGTTGAAGGAATAGGAGGAAGAGTTTGGTTCGAGACAGAGGAGAATGTAGGAACATCGTTTTTTGTTGAATTTAAAACTGCGTAAAATAAAAAAAGCCGAAATTCAAATCTCAGCTTTAATGTACCCGGGGCGGGAATTGAACCCGCACAATCATAATGATTACAGGATTTTAAGTCCTGCGCGTCTACCAATTCCGCCACCCGGGCGAATTTTAAAGAACTTTTTGAGCGGGAGACGAGACTCGAACTCGCGACCCCGACCTTGGCAAGGTCGTGCTCTACCAACTGAGCTACTCCCGCAACTTTTCGGACTGCAAAATTAATCTTTTTTTGAATAAATCAAAAGATTATTTAAAAATAAAAGGTATTATTTTCTTGGTCCAAAATCATAGTCCATTGCTTCTACATCAGACCAATTTTGATTTCGTTTAATTCTGGAAACTTGCATTTCGCTAATGCAGAAAAGTTTAGCTATAACATTTTGTCTAACACCACGTTTAAGCATAGTTTTTAAAATAGTTACATCTTCTGAAGTTAGTTTAGATTTTGTAACAATTCTGCCTTTAGTTCGTCGTTCGTCTAATAAACGAGAATGAATTCGTTTGTAGCTTTCATCTCTGTTAACCCATTGCAAATTTTGTGCTTGGTTATTTTTTTTATCCCAATCTAAGTGTATTACAACTGTTTCGTCTTTTTTTGTTTTTGGAACAAATTCTTCAGCTACTAGCTTGTGTACATAATGAGTTTTTGTTTTTTCGTTAATTTTAAGATTAACTACTAAAAAACCTCTAATTACACCTGGCTGAATAATACGACCGTCAACTTTATTATAAAAGAAGCTTTTAACTCTTCCATAATTACTGACTTCGTACATGTTATCAGTTACTACAATTGGTTTCCACTCTTCGTCATTTACACCACGAAGTTTTCTGATTGCTCTTTTTTTAGTTTTAATTTTTGTTTTCATACCTTTTAATTTTTTAACTCTTATTATATAAGAAAGAATAA
>MENC01000013.1:703-5854 GCA_001768155.1 Bacteroidetes bacterium GWA2_30_7 | reverse complement strand
TATCGATGTTGGCATTAATTATAGAATCTCTAATTTGTGATAATACAGGGTCGTCTAATTGAAAGAAATTTAGCTGATAACCCTCATGAGATTTAGAAAGGCTTTCTACGGGTTTTGCTAAT
Organism: Bacteroidetes bacterium GWA2_30_7; assembly: GCA_001768155.1. GTDB lineage: Bacteria > Bacteroidota > Bacteroidia > Bacteroidales > GWF2-33-38 > GWA2-31-9. Next base: position 5,732 of record MENC01000013.1, on the reverse strand, counting down.
ATATTTTTATCATGAGATTTCTCTAATTCTGTTAAAATGTCTTCGGCTCTTTTGATTAAACTTTTAGGCATTCCAGCCATTCGAGCAACATGAATTCCAAAACTATGTTCACTTCCGCCTTTTTTCAACTTTCTTAAAAATATGATTTTATTATCAAGTTCTTTTACTGAAACATTATAATTTTTAATTCTTTTAAAGCTGTTTTCCATTTCATTTAACTCGTGATAGTGAGTTGCAAACATTGTTTTAGCCTTATATAATGGATGCTCGTGAATATATTCTGCAATTGCCCATGCAATAGAAATTCCGTCGTAAGTGCTTGTTCCACGCCCTAATTCGTCAAGTAGGATTAAGCTTTTCTCTGATAAATTATTTACGATACTGGCGGCTTCATTCATTTCTACCATAAAAGTTGATTCGCCAAGAGAAATATTATCCGATGCACCAACGCGTGTAAATATTTTATCAACAATTCCAATATTAGCCGAATCTGCCGGAATGTAACAACCAATTTGAGCCATTAATACAATAAGTGCTGTTTGACGCAATAATGCAGATTTACCCGACATATTTGGTCCGGTAATAATAATAATCTGTTGCGATGAGCTATCTAAATATGTGTCGTTTGGAATATATTTTTCGCCACTTGAAAGTTGTTTTTCAATTACCGGATGGCGACCATTTTTTATTTCCAAAACTTCTGAATCGTTTATGTCGGGACGATTGTATTTGTTTTCTTTTGAGATAGTTGCAAAGGAATTATAGCAATCGAGTTCTGCAATTTTTAAAGCATTAAGTTGGATAGGAATTATATAATCGCAAATTGTAAGTACTAAATCTGTAAATAATTGATTTTCTATAGCAGTAATTTTTTCTTCTGCACCCAGAATTTTGGTTTCGTATTCTTTTAATTCTTCTGTAATGTAACGTTCGGCACTTACGAGGGTTTGTTTTCTAATCCATTCGGGTGGAACTTTATCTTTATGAGTGTTACGAACTTCAATATAATAACCAAAAACATTGTTGAAATGTACTTTTAATGATGTAATTCCAGTTCTTTCACTTTCACGTTGTTGAATTTGTAAAATATAATCTTTTCCGGTATGTTGAAGTTTTCGCAGTTCATCAAGTTCGGCATTTACGTTTTCTTTAAAAACGTTGCCTTTACTTACTAATATTGGTGCTTCATTATTTAGCTCTCGTTCAATTCGGTCTTTAATGAGCTGACATTCGTTGAGTTGTTCGCCAATTTTTATAAGTGTTTCGTTATTTGATTCGGCACATAATTCTTTAATAGGAGCTATTGCTGTTAAAGCATTTTTAAGTTGAATTACTTCGCGTGGGTTAACTCGGCTTACAGCAATTTTTGAAATTATTCTTTCAAGGTCGCCAATTAAACGAATGTTTTTTTCGATAAGCTTTTTTGATTCTTCTTGGCGAATAAGATATTCAACTGCGTTTAAGCGTTCGTTAATTTGTTTTACTTCTTTTAAAGGGAGCATTATCCATTTTCGTAATTGACGCGAACCCATTGGGGAAAGGGTTTTATCAATAATATCAATAAAGCTTTTTCCGCCTTCGTGCAAGGGATATAATAGTTCTAAATTTCTGACTGTGAACCTATCGAGCCAAACAAATTTATCTTCTTCAATTCGGGCGATTTTTGTTATATGCTGTAAATTATTGTGCTGAGTAAGGTCTAAGTAGTGAAGTATTGCACCGGCAGCTACTGTTCCATATTTTAAGAGTTGAATTCCAAAGCCTTTAAGTGATTGTGTTTCGAAATGTTTTAAAAGTTTGTCGTAAGTGGTTTCTTCACCAAATGTCCAATCTTCGAGCGGAAATGTATAAAACTTATTACCGAAAGATTCGATAAACTCGTTGCGTTTTTTTCGTTCAAAAAGTACTTCTTTTGGGAGAAATGTTTGCAATAATTTATCAATATATTCAAGTGTTCCTTCTGCAACATAAAACTCGCCTGTGGAAATATCAAGAAGTGCTATTCCGCCAATTTTTTGAGTTATATGAACACATGCTAAAAAATTATTTTCTTTATGATTCAGAACATTGTCATTAAACGAAACTCCAGGTGTAACAAGCTCGGTAACTCCACGTTTTACAATTTTCTTGGTAAGCTTTGGGTCTTCTAATTGTTCGCAAATTGCAACCCGTTGTCCTGCTCTTACTAATTTTGGCAAGTAGGTTTCAAGTGCATGATATGGAAAACCGGCTAAATCGACATAAGAGGCTGAACCATTTGCTCTTTTTGTTAATGTAATTCCTAAAATTTCGGAAGTTTTTACTGCATCGGTATCGAAAGTTTCGTAGAAATCGCCAACGCGAAACAATAAAATAGCTTCGGGATGTTTCGCCTTTATCTTATTGTATTGCTCCATTAAAGGAGTTTTGACGTATGTTTCGGGTTTAGACAAAATTATGATTATTAAAAAATCAAAAATAACATCTGTTTTGATATTTATGCAATTAACTAAACAAAAAGATTTTTGTAAGTTCAAACTTATTTCAGAGAATTATAAAATCTCGAAGAGATTTAATGTGAATAACCCCAATGAAATTGGGGGAAGCAATGCCATATCCCCTTCAACACTGAAAGTGTTGAATATTCAGATTATTCACATTCAACTCCTTTGGAGTTGAGGAACTCTTTATCTGTTCATCTCCCCCAATGAAATTGGGGGTTATTCATGTTCAACTCCTTCGGAGTTATGAGTAAATATCCCGATGTTCTGAAATCAGTTAGAACTTACAGATTTTTTTTTTGGTGATTTTGTCTATTTCAGAACAACTGACTTGGTAGCAAACTTAATTGTCGCATATTTAAAAACGAAACAACGACGACAACATCAAAACTCTCTGTAAATGAAATACTAACTAAATTATTAAAAGATTAAAAAAAACCATTGCTTATGAAAGCAAAATTTCCTGCTGTGGAAAATTTTTTTTCACAGCAGGAAATCTAAATGTCTATTCTTTTTGATATTTTATGGTTTTAAATATTTCTTAAATGCGTGTACCTTGATTAATAATATCGCTACTGTTTTCGCTATACTTTCATTACATCAGCTTCTTTTTTGCTTATTATTTCATCAATTCTTTTTATAAAACTGTCTGTCATTTTCTGAACTTCATCTTCGGCAATTTTAATTTCATCTTCTGAAACGCCGTCTTTTTTTAATTTTTTTAATTCATCGTTAGTTTCACGGCGTACATTTCTAACAACAATTTTAGTGTTTTCGCCTTCATTTTTAACTTGCTTAACAATGTTTTTTCTTCTTTCTTCGGTAAGAGGTGGAATAATTAAACGTATAATTTCTCCATTATTCATGGGAGTTACACCAATATTTGCAACTAAAATAGCTTTTTCAATTATTGGTAGAACATTTCTGTCCCATGGTTGGATGTTTATAGTTTTAGCATCAGGAGATGTTATACTTGCAACTTGATGTAAAGGAGAATTTGTTCCATAATATTCAACACTAATTCCTTCTAACATTCGTGGATTTGCTTTTCCTGCTCTTATTTTCGATAATTCGTTATCAAGAAAATTAATGGAATTATCCATTTTTTCTTTTGAATCGTCAAGATACATTTGTACTTCTTCAATCATAAATACAGAATTAATTTTAATCGAACAAAATTAGAAATTATTGTTGAATTGTTAAATAGAAATCTTTCCTAAATAAATTTTCAATAACCCTGACCTTTAGGTCGGGGGAAATTAAGATAAAAAATGGGCTTTAGCCATGAATCTTAAAAAGAAGAAGAAGACATTTTTGAAGACCAGAAAAAAATGTAAATAAAATGCAGGGCTAAAGCCCGGAATGCGTTCTTTTTCTTCAATCCCCGACATAAATGTCAGGGTTAATCATATAAAGGTTCCCATTTTATTAATTTGGAAAGATATTTAATTATGAACTAATGTCCCGATTTGTTTTCCTGAGATTAAATCTTTAAAATTTCCTTTTTTATTCATATCGAAAACAATTATTGGCATTTTATTTTCCTTGCACATTGTGAATGAGGTTAAATCCATAACATTTAGTTTTTTATTGTATGCTTCATCAAAAGTAATATTGTCGAATTTTATTGCATTTTGAACTTTTTCGGGGTCAGCAGTGTAAACACCATCAACGCGGGTTCCTTTTAACAGAACTTCTGCTTCAATTTCAACTGCTCTTAGTGCCGATGCTGTGTCGGTAGTAAAAAATGGATTTCCGGTTCCGCCTGCAATAATTACTACAAAACCATTGTTCATTGCATCAATTGCTTTTTGTTTGCTATAAAATTCTCCGATTGGCTCCATTCTGATTGCTGTTAGTACTTTTGCTTTAACACCGATATTTTCAAGTGCCGATTGAATTGCAATACTGTTGATTGTTGTGGCTAACATTCCCATAGAGTCGCCTTTAACTCTGTCGAATCCCTTGTTTACACCTGAAAGTCCTCTGAAAATATTACCGCCGCCAATTACAATTCCAACCTGAATTTTATAAGAATCCATAGTATTTTTAATTTCTTCGGCATAAGAGTTTAAAATTTCGGGATTAATTCCATATTCAGATTTGCCCATTAGTGCCTCACCGCTCAGTTTTAATAAAACTCGTTTGTATTTCATTTTTCTATAATTTGAATTGATACAAACCTACATGAATTTTTTTAAATTCTCAATGTCGAATGAAAATTCATGTATAGGTTAGCTTCGCTGAACACTTTGTGGTTCTATCGACATCTAGTAACTCACCTTACGCATAAAATTAGTTAAATTTGCCAGATAAAATTTAAAATTGTGGAAAACTTGCTGATTTATACACCGACTATCTGATTAGTTCAACTACTTTGACAACCGCTACTGGCATGTCCTAAGCTGTTAAAAATTAAGAAAAAAACTCCCCCAGTTTTTGTTATAATAAAAAAACTAGAGCAATAAACATCAGAATGTTAATTAATTAAATCAATAGTATTAAAAACATAATGTAACTAATCAGTTTATAAATTAAAATATAATTGC
>MENC01000013.1:0-664 GCA_001768155.1 Bacteroidetes bacterium GWA2_30_7 | reverse complement strand
ATAAATTAAAATATAATTGCCACAGATTACTCATTTATTGCTTATTTTTAAAGGCATTCGTGAAATCGCTTCGCTAAGTTCTCAGATTTAAAACAACCAAAGGTTGTTTTAAATCTGAGGAAATTCTAAATATTTAACTATTTTTAATCTGTGAACACGAAGTCTCACGAACTCCTTAAAAAAAATTAATCTGTGAGTAATCTGTGGCATTAGTTTGTTTTTTAGCAATTTAAATAGACTGATTAGTTACTTTTACTTTTATTGTTGAATATTTTCCCATGTTTCAAATATGCAAAATATATCGGTCATTCGGAAATATATTTGGTATTAGAGATTACCTTTATATAGTTTTTATTAAAAACTGATGTTGTTAATAATAAACAGCACATAGATATATTTATTTTTCGGTTCGGTTTTGAGTGTATTTTTACCTTATTCTTACTAAAAAATTAAAATATCCTTTTATAAAATACTTATCAAAAGACAGTAAAAAACAAAAATTAGCACACAATCGTAAATTAAAAATCCACATCACTTTAATAATCAATGACATGGATTTTCATATTGTGGAGCGTAAGGGAATCGAACCCTTGACCTACAGACTGCCAGCCTGTCGCTCTAGCCAACTGAGCTAACACCCCTTATTTATTTAGGATTTAATGAT
>MENC01000012.1:13015-15803 GCA_001768155.1 Bacteroidetes bacterium GWA2_30_7 | reverse complement strand
AAGGTAAAAAAATAATGGCATGTATTTGCTGTAGTACTACTTGGCAGTTTCGACGACTAAAATGTTCATTCTGTCTTAATGAAAATAAAGAAGACTTAGGATATCTTAATATTGAAAATTATAATGATATTTCAGCTTATGTGTGTGATAAATGTAGAAGATATATTAAAACCCTAAAAATCAAAGATGAAGAAAGCATATATTTTAATCAGAAATATATAATTGATTATCTGACAACAGGCGATATTGATATAGCAGCCATACAAAATAAATATATTCAGGAATCAATTCTTGGAACAAGATATACGGATCCAAATGACAAGAATTTTGAAAAATATCTACAAAAATTATAAAAATAATTATTCTATTAAATATTTAATTAACAACTAAAAGCAAAATTTATGAAAAAGTATTTTATTTTATTTATTGTACTATTACCGGGACTTGTTTATGCACAAGAAAAACCTGCAACACTTGCACCTGAAAAGCCAAAATGGTATGATGAAGGAAAAATCTATGGATTTTTTCAAGGCAATATGATTTATGTAACAAATAGTGTTTATTCGTGGGGAAATCCAACTAACAACTATTTATCTTCTCCACAATTGGCAATAAACGATTCGGTTGGACATCCTGCACTTGGTTTTACTGCACAACATTCACGCTTTGGTTACGATATAATAAAGGGCGATAAAGTAAAAGTGGGTGGTAAATTAGAAATTGATTTCTACGGAGGAAGTCATTTTGCAAATGTAAAACCACGTATTCGTTTAGGTTATGCATCATTATCAAAAGGAGGATTTGAAATACGGTTCGGACAGCAATGGGATTTATTTTCACCTCATTTTGCAACTACAAATAATACAAACGGAAACTTATGGTATGCTGGTAATATGGGATTCAGACGTACTCAACTTCAGTTGATTTATAAAATTGCGAACGACAAGATTGCTCCTATGATTCAGGTTTCTGCCGGTGAAGCAACAAGTGAAGAAACAGGGCTTGGTGCCGATAACTTATCTGTTATGCCAATGCTTCAGGGACGACTTTCTGCCAAAATAATTAAAAAATTTGATATTGGTTTTTATTTTATGAATGCTTCATTCCGCCCCAATCCTGATACTACTTCAAAAGATTTTAGCGCTTCCGGTTTCGGTTGCGATATTAGTCTGCCTTTTCATAACTATTTTGAACTTAAAGGCGAATTTAACACTGGAACAAATCTTAATAATGCTAATTTATTTACTATTGCCGGTAACGGGGCTAAAGATGCCGACAAAACGAACATGGGAATTTGGTTTAATGTAACTTCAAAATTACACAAGCATTTTCAACTTGTAATTGGATATGGTATAGATAATAATACTACAAAAGACCTTGTTAAAGGTAAGATTGAATCGAATACTGTTATATATGGCGATTTAATTTTTCCTATTTCTGATGGATACTCACTTGCCCTTGAAGTTCAGAACATAAATACAAAAATAAAAGATGGAAAAAACAATATAGCAACTGTTATTAATTTAGCAGGGAAAATAAATTTTTGAGATAATTACTAATTAAATTAAATGTTGTTTCATAGTTGAGATGATTTGATGTTTGTTTGTTTCCATCAAATCATCTTGTTTTGATAGTGGAAATGAAACACACAACACTAAAAAAGACAATGATTATTGAAGATAATATGACACGAATTGCACAAATTAACACGAATATTTGACGCAGATTTATTATGATAATTAAGATAAAGAAAAATTGGTATATTGTTACATTGCTAAATTGTTAAATAGATAATTTGGTGTAACTTAGTGCCTTTGTGTCTTTGTGGCAAGAAAATAAATCATAAATATAAGTGTAAATCAGCGTCTAATAAAATTATAAACACATAAAAAAAATTAATTATTTAAAATTAGCTAATGTTTAGTAGAAAAAATATTATAATCATTGGTTCATCAGGCAGAAATAATGGGAAAACCGAATTTGCATGTCGATTGATTAAAAAACTATCATTAGAACAAAATGTTATTGGCGTAAAAATTACTACAATCAAAGAAAATGGTGAAAAATGTCCGAGAGGAGAAAAGGGCTGTGGTGTATGTGGAACACTAACGACACCATTTGAATTATCTATCGAAACCAATTCAGATTCTCACAAAGATACATCACGAATGTTGAAATCAGGTGCTAAAAAAGTATTCTGGTTAAGGGTTTTAAAAAGTTGTTTAGCGGAAGGAATTAATGAATTACTAAAAAATATTCCGAATAATGCTATTGTTGTGTGTGAATCAAATTCATCGCGTCTGAATATTGAACCAGGTTTATTTATTATAATAAAAAATCCAATTGAAAATACCATTAAACAAAGCTGTTTAGAGGTATATCACTATGCCAATAAAATAATTTATTTTAAAGAAAACAATTGGGATTTTTCTCCCGACAGAATTAATTATAACAATGGAAAATGGTATATTAGAGAGAATGCCTCAGCCGTAATTTTAGCTGGGGGTTTAAGTTCAAGAATGGGCGAAGATAAATCTATGCTAAGTATTGATGATCAGCCCTTAATTTCGATTATTGCAGACCAGCTAAAACCCGTTTTCGATGAAGTTGTAATTGGTACAAATGATATAAAAAAGTTCAATTTTCTGAACCTAAGAATAATTCAGGATATTGAAAAAAATAAAGGACCGCTTATGGGTATTTTGTCTTGCTTGAAATCTTCAAACAGCGATATTAATTTTATTACTGCATGCGATATTCCATTAATGAATTTACAGTTTATTAAAGA
>MENC01000012.1:0-13006 GCA_001768155.1 Bacteroidetes bacterium GWA2_30_7 | reverse complement strand
TATTGCTAAAGATTACGATATTGTAGTTCCTGTTTCAGCAAAAAATAAATACGAAACTTTATTTGCAGTGTATAATAAGCGAATTACCGGCATTGTAGAAGATACGATTAAAAGCAATAAATCGAGAATTATCGAAATATTCGATAAGTTGAATGTTCACTTTATTAAATTTAAGAATAGGGACTGGTATTATAACTTAAATACTAAACAAAATTATTACTCGTTTCTGCAAAAGGAAACTATTAAAAATGGATGAAAAACAAGAAGAGCTATACCAAATAATCAATAAAAATTTTTAGGGTGTCGCAACGCTGAAAACAGGAGTTATTTATTTACTCCTTTTTACAGAACAATATTCAAGTTAAAAAAAACATTTAATCTTTAAAAGGAAGCAGAATAGGTTCTTCATCTTCTTCGTCGAGTAATTGAACCTGTGTTTCATTATTCAAAATCATTGTTGGAGTTCCTTTATAATTTTCAATTCGACCTGTAAAGCAAACTCTTTTTCCCTTGAGGTCTTCTTCGGGTTTATAACTAAAATTTAATCGTTCTGTTTTCCAGATATTTGCAGAAAAAACCTGATTCGGAAACTGTTGGTCAAGATTAATAAATGTTGCTCCTGATTTAGCACTAAATTTTGTTGAAACCACAGTTCCACAAACTATTGCATCTTGACCAATTTTACTTTTTGCCTGAATTGTATTAATTGCATCATTAGGTAATGATAATGAATCTAATGGCAAAACATCATTTTTTTCCTTTTCTGAAAGCCATTCTTTTATGTTTTTTTCTGATTCTACCTTATTTTCAATCTCATCATCCAAATTTGGAAAAAAATCTATTCCGGTTAATGTTTCTACGCTATCAATTGTAACTGCATAATTGTTAACAGGATACTGGCAATATTTGTTCGGCATTAAGTATGCAATTCCCTTTTTTTCATCACCCTCATTATCAAGTACAACTTTGAAATATAATTTTGGAACACTTACTTTGTTTTTGCCAATTTTTTCGAGATTATCTGTTAACACACCACCTGTTACAACATAAACCTGTTCGTTATAATTTGTTACATATTGTCGAATTTTGCCTTCCAATTCTGCCCATCTTTCGCGGTTTAATTCAGCTTTCTGCGGCGACATGTTTGAATAGTAATACGATTCGCTTAATGCTTTTTTCGACCATCTAAAATCGGCTGAAGGTGCAAGATGACCTCTGTCGTAACCGCTATTCCAATAATCGTCTTTTGTCGCACTACCTCTGTTTTTTACTAATGTATCTATTCTGAAATCGTTTGTACGCCCGGTTTTACCATCAATAATATCGGGAGTAATAATATGTGAAACCCATTTTGCCTGCATATGCTCATCATCATAAAATAAAGCCATGGCAGAATGATATATTACAAAATCGCCTTCTTTAAGAGCCGGTAAGCCTGAATTTCTTATATCTTCCCTAACTTTTTGTAGCTTTAAGTCTTCTATATCATCAAGTAATTTTTCTTGTTTGTCTTTTAAAGAATTTATTTCGACTTGCTTTTCGTTAATTTGCTTTAAAATAATATTTTCCTGAGAATAAATGTTCTCTACGCAAATAAGAAATGTAATTATTAAAAATATCTTCATATGATTAATTTTCAAAATTTTATAGAATCCTGAAATTTAAAAGGCACTGGCTCAACTATAAAGCCTTTTTGTCGTAGCAATTCTATAACTCCTTTTGGTCCGCCCAAATGAGCAGCTCCAATTGCATTAAAGGTAGTTTGTTTTTTCGAAAACTTTGCAATTTGTTGAGCCATTCTTACATTTCGATTAATTAAAAAAGCGTCATTAAAATTTGCCGGCATTGTAGAATCGTTTGAAAGCTTTAACATTTGATCAAGATTTTCAGATAGATATGCTTCAAGCAATTTGTCGAAACTGTCTTCTTCTTTAACCGTATCTTTTGCACTTTCTAACAACATTCTAACTTGTTCTTGTAATGAAATTTGGTCAACAGCAGCCATTTGTTCTTCAAATTTTTCAATTCCCAAAGTTTTTTTATTTGCTTTATGTGCTAAATCCAAAAAATACATATCAAGTGGAAGCTCTTTATCTTTGCTCATTCCGGCTTGCATAACCTGCGACATAATAAAAAATGGCTTTGTTTTATTAAATAAAAACAACGACATTCCTGTTTTTTCTTTTATAAATTGAGCCAAAAAATCGTAATCTTCTTTTGACATTAGTTTGTCGAGTGTTATGTCCTTCATCAACATTGCGTTTTGAATAGATTCTTTGTCTAATTCATCAAGTAAAACTTCCATTGCATAAGCTTCACATTCATTCAATTTTTCATTAACTATTGGTTCGAATGAAAAAACTCTTTTATCTTGAATGTGAATAGTACCATACAGATACGAAGGTTTTTTTAGCCCTTTTCCCGAAATTTTCCACAACAAACTTTGCGAGAAAGTTGGGATTGCTATTATAAAAAGCAAATATGTAATTATTAATTTCTTGATATTCATAAAATTATTAGTTATGTAATTTTGTAAAATTATAAAATATAAATGATTTACGTAACTAGTACCTCTAAGAAAACTTGATAAAAATATAAATGTACAATTTGCGATTTACGATTTAGGGAGGCGGTAGTTTAAGCAATCGTACAACGTAAATCTATACTGCAAACGGAATAAATTGGCGCATTTTTTAAGTCCAAAAAATTCCAAAATCAAAACCACAATTTCAAAGAAGGTTTGCTGTGCAGGTCTTGGTTCTTGAAATTTGGAACTTGGGACTGCAACTTCAAACCTCAAACATGAAACTTCAAACAATAATTTATCCCATACAAAGTATAATCTATTTTCAAATTAAAATGTTATTTTTGTAACATTAAATTAATCAATGATTTCTTTAGAGCAAATTCAAAAGCCAATTGAGCAGGAAATGGAAAAATTCGAACCATTTTTCCGTAGTACAGCAAAAAGTAAAGTTCCATTATTAGATATTATTACTAACTATATTTATCGTCGTAAAGGTAAACAAATGAGACCAATGCTGGTTTTTCTTACCGCAAAACTTAATGGTGAATTAAATAACTCTTCATTTATAGCAGCTTCACTAATCGAATTGTTACATACAGCGACATTAATTCACGATGATGTTGTAGATGAGTCAAATATGCGAAGAGGATTTTTTTCTGTTAATGCACTCTGGAAAAACAAAATAGCAGTTTTGGTTGGTGATTATTTTTTATCAAAAGGGTTATTACTTGCAATTGATAATAATGAATTTAAACTTCTAAAAATTGTTTCTGAGGCGGTTAGAGAAATGAGTGAAGGAGAATTGCTTCAAATTGAAAAAGCCCGTAAACTTGATATAAACGAAGAAATTTATTACGAAATTATCAGAAAAAAAACAGCCACACTTATTGCAGCATGTTCTGCTTGTGGTGCTTGTTCGGCTAATGTTGACGACACTGTTGTTTTACAAATGAAGCAATTTGGCGAATATTTAGGAATGGCATTTCAAATTAAAGACGACATACTAGATTATCAATCAACAGGTTTTACCGGAAAACCAAGTGGAAACGACCTTAAAGAAAAAAAAATGACCTTACCTTTAATTTATGCTTTAAATAATTCGTCGTTTTCCGAAAAACGTCATATAATGAGCATTATTAAAAATCATCATAAAAATGCAAAAAAGCTAAATGATGTAATCAAATATGTAATTGATAAAGGAGGAATTGATTATTCGGTAAAAAAAATGGAAGAATTTAAACAAAAAAGTTTAGAAATTCTAAAACAATATCCAGAAAGCGAAGTTCGTAATTCGCTCGTTAATTTTGTTGAATTTACAATTAATAGAAAAAAATAATTTGCTGAAATTTATTAGAAAAAACCTAAAATAAAAAATAACCTATTTTTTAGTTATTTCTTCCATTTGATTATCGAAGTTTAAAAAGTATTTTCCTTTTTCTAAACCAGAAATATCAACCTTAGAATTTACTCCTTTAAGAACTATATTGCCATAGTAATCATATATTTCGTACATTGTTTCAGACGAAAACACAACTTCGTTGGTTACTCTGGTTGAGTTTAATGTAACTGGAGGCTGCATCGACCGATATGGTACTTCTGTAGAATATCTGGGTGTTTTTGAATAGTCAACTTGCTTAATTCTAAACTTGTTATTTCCAGAGTGTGGAGATACTTTTACAGAATAATTGTTGTTTCCGACAGTTCCTTTTCCTTCAATTTCAGCAACTTTAATCCATTTGTTCCATCTGTATTGTTCTACAATAAATGGTAGTTTGCCGGCTTCTCCCGAACTAGTCCAACTAAAATTACCATCTTTATCAAGAACTAAATTAGTAGCAGAATATGTACTTTTAGGCTTTAAAACCTCTGGATTTAATATTTTTGGCTTACAATTTTCTTTATGTTTAATTGCTACAGTAATTTTTTCACCTAAAGTAAGCTGGAATATTGATAGGTCAATTTCGAATGCACTTGAGTTAATTTCATCAGTTGTAACCTGACCGTTTACAGAAACTTCATAAACGCAAAAACCTACACCAGATGAGGAGAATGGATTCATTACATACAAATTTTTTCCTTGAAAAACTCCTTCAAGTTCTATAGTTCCGGAAAATGCCCTAAAAGTGAGCAAAATTGATATAATTGAGAGTAAAATTATTTTTTTCATGTCGTATGTCGATATAATTAAATATAATTATTCAAGTAGCGAAAATAACATCTAATTTCAAAAAATCAAAAAATAAATTAAATTACTTTTTGCTAAAGTTAATTATTTGATTAAAATATTTTGCAACAAATATAAAACCATCTATAAAACATTCATTAATTGTTCTTTAATTTTTTCAAGCTCATCTTTCATATTAACTACAATTTTTTGAATCTCGAAATCATTTGCTTTTGAACCGATGGTATTAATTTCGCGTCCGATTTCCTGAGCTATAAATCCAAGCTTTTTGCCTTGAGATTCTTTTTCATTACAAGTTGCTAAAAAGTAATTGCAATGATTTGTCAATCTAACTTTTTCTTCAGTAATGTCAATTTTCTCAATATAGTAAAGGAGTTCTTGCTCAAATCTGTTTTTATCAATTTGCTCATCTGAAAATGATTGTGATAAATTTTGATGCATTCTTTGTTTAAGGTTTTCAATTCTTTTATTTTCGAAAACTTCGATTTTTTCTAATTGTTTTACTATAATAGAAATTCTGGAAGTAATATCTTTTTCAAGAACTTGCCCTTCTTGTTTTCTGAATTTTTTTACATTATTAATTACTTCTTGTAAAGAATTGAAAATTTTAGTCCACTCATCTTCATTTAATTCTGAATGAGCAACTTTAACTGTGTCGGGCAATCGCATTATAATATTTAGTAAATCTGTAGAATTGCCAATATTTAGCTTATCAGTAATTTTTGATAATTCTTTATAATATTCTTCAATTGCTGTATTATTAAATTTGCTTGTATTTTCTCCTCCAAAAAATTCGGATGAAATAAAAAGTTCAATTTTTCCTCTTTCGAGTTGCTTCATTATTTCGTTTCTTAAATCAATTTCTTTTTCTTTGAAAACATTGGGGATTTTAGTAAAAACATCAAGCTGTTTACAGTTTAACGCTTTTATTTCTATGGAAATTTTTTTGTTTTCTATTTCTAAAGTGGCTTTCCCAAAGCCTGTCATTGAATGAAGCATGCGATAAATAATTATAAAATACGAACTTACAACTTTTTATTTGAACATTATCAGAAATTTTGTTTTTTTTAGAATTTTAAGAACAAATTAAAATCGTTATTTTCTCGAATACTGTCTTTCCATAGCACATTTCCTTTAAAATTTTCTAAAAATTTATATCCTTTAATTTCATTTGGAGACCAAAACATCCATGGGCGACTGAAAATTATTAAATCGGGTTGTTTTTTTATTATACTATCTGGATGTTCAGAATAATCGTTAGATTTTTTCCAAACCCAGTATGATGTATTTTCTTTAAAATTAGGCGTTTGAAAAATATTTTTATCGAAATATGGCAAAATTGAAATTGACCAAAATTGTGTCGAATACAGATATTTATCTTGCAGATTATTTTCTTTAATAAATGTTGCAATTTTTTTTCCGGCAGAGTAATCATATTTATAATCGTTTACATAAACTTTAAACGACCAATAAACATGCGATATAATAAATACGGCAACTGATAATTGCATTAATCTTTTGAGTACGTTATTTAATATTTTGACATTATAAAATCTCTTTTCAGAACAATAATATGTAAGCCATAATGTAAAAAGCCAGATTAAAATTAAAACTCCTTGATGCCAAATGTTATAGTAAATTGAAAACAATGCCAATATTGCCAGATTTACAACCAGATAAAATAATAATAATCTGTTTTGCAAAAACCAAACTAACGAAACAATTAATACAGAATAAGATAAAAAGCTATTTACAGCGAAAACTTCGCCAAGAATTTTGAGACTAAAATTGTAGAATTTTTCAAAATTAAAAACAATTCCTTCTGCCGAAATTGATATATCTGATGCTGGAATAATTTGAATTATAACAAATAATGCAACAATCAGATAAATAATAAATATCGAAATTATTACTTTTAAATTTGGCAAAAATTCTTTTTTTCTAAAGCGTATTAAATCAATAAAATAGATAAACATTAAAGCTAAAGAAATAATAAAACCATGTAAGTTGACATTAGCTAAAAGCGAAATTGGTAAAACAAACAGAAAAGGATTTTTAAAGCGATTATTGTATTTATATGCTATAAAAAAAAGTAAAACAATTAATAAGCAATAACAACGAGCAATTACAGAATATTGATAAAAAATAAAATAAGTAAACGGAAATAATATTTTCATCCATACTTGAAAAGGTGAGTAATAAATTAATAAAAATACGCCCGATATTACTATTAAAACTGAAATATAATTCAAAATTTCATAGGGCAAAAAACGACTTGGAAGCATTAAAAGTATATGCCAAAGTCCTGGAGAACCTTCATAGTGTAAATTAGTAAAAAGTAATTGGCTGATATTAGAATCTCTTGCCATAAGCCAAGCCTGAGCTTCATCTGCCCATGGTTCGTGATATGGAATTAAAAAAATTACAAGTACTACATAAATAATGAATGAAATATGAAGTGGAATTTTTTTCACCTTAGAGAATGTTTTTTTTCAAAAATACAAGTTATTGTAAAATTTTCAATAAATATATCTAAAAAAGTAATTACTTAAATCAGAAAGTGTAATACGAATATATATAGTGTTTGTAAGAAAACGCCAAAAAACAAAAAACAAATGTCAAATAAATTCCAATTCTCAAAACCGTTTGAATATTACGTATTTGTAATTTGTGATTTATTTGATTTTTGAAAATTGAAATTTGATATTTCTAAAAACACACCGTTTTCTTATACTAAAAATGGTTAAATTGTTAACATTGTTAAATTGTTATTTTTATTCTTTTATCTGCTATTACCAATTGACTTTAAGTAATTTAACTATATTTCAATTTAACAATTTCAGTTCAATAAAAGTTAAAATTTTAACCGTTTGCAGTATAGAAACACTATATAAACACTTTTGTCCGATAAAAATAAAAATGAATTATGGAAACACCTGATTTTATTAAGTATCTAAAGGTCAATGTCATTAAGTTAAGCCTGAAAGGCTTGAATTTGAATAACCTCCGATGCAATCGGAGGTGAAAATCAAAGCTGAAAATAACCCAGAATGGGTTGAATATCATATTAGACCTTCGGTCGCAACCTATGGTTGTCTTCAGGATTCAGGAATTTGTTATGTTTATACCCCGAATTTTATTCGGGGTTATTCACATTCAGTTTTTTAATTCTAAAAAAATAAATATTGTTCAATCTGAACAAATCAATTTTTTTTAAATAATTTTGCAAACATTAAAATTAACCTTAAAAATTTATGAAAAATTTAATTTTTTATGTTTTAGCAGTTTTTATAATTGCTTGTAATCAACCTGAAAGTGAAGAAGTTTTAAAATTAAAAGCTTTAAATGACAGCATAACGAATGAAGCTAAAATTAAAGACGATGCAATTAACGATTTTCTTAAATCATTCAACGATATAGAAGAAAATCTATCCACAATTAAAGAAAAAGAAAAAATTATAACTATCACAGCTGATACTAATTCTGAACTTAAACAAGATGCAAAAGACCGCATTAATGATGATATTCAGACTATTTATCAAATGCTAACCGATAATAAAAAGAAACTTAACTCTTTAAATAAAAAACTAAAAAATGCGAACATTAAAATTAGTGAGCTCGAAAATATGATTGCTAATATGACTAAGCAATTAGACAATAAAAATACTGAAATTATTGAGCTAAAAGATAAGCTCGAAAAAATGAATATTCAAATCGCTGAATTAGTTTCAAACGTTGAAGATTTAAAAGACGAAAATGTAAATTTAAATCAAACAGTTGAAGCTCAAACATCTGAATTAAATACTGCTTTTTATGTTTACGGAACCGAAAAAGAATTAAAAGAAAATAAAGTTATTACTAAAGAAGGTGGATTTATTGGTTTAGGAAAAATCGAAAAACTTATGGAAAATTTTAATAAAGATTATTTCCGAAAAATTGATGTTACAAAAGTTAAAAAGATTGACCTTTTCAGCAAAAAAGCTAGAGTTATCACAACTCATCCTGCATCTTCATTTAAAATATATGGCGATGGAAAAGCAGATAGTTTAGTTATAAAAAATCCAGCAGAATTTTGGGGAATATCTAAATATTTAGTTGTTGTAGTTGATTAATTTGAGGCAAAATTTATAAATTTAAAAGAGCAACTTTATGGTTGCTCTTTTTTTTCAATCAGAAGGTAGTTTCCTTACCATCAACAATAACTGATATAATATCACAAAACTTAACAATATCTATTTCGCCTGTAACTTCGTTGTGAGCAACAAAACATTCTTCGCTATAATGCACTTCTTTTGATATAATAATAAAATAAATATATTTTCTGGTTTTTAAAATATATTGATATTTAGCACTATCAGAAAATTCTTTGAATTTTACTTTATTAAATTCATTAGTATTTTTCTTTTTACCAAACATAAAAAAGCTTTTTACAATTTAACGAGTTTTTTTTAATAAAGTTCTTATTAAAATTAATGTTATTGACAAAACATCTAAAATTTTACACTAAGAGAGTTTTCGGGATAATTTTCTATTAGCTTTTACAGTTTGTTTACGAGTTTTTTTATTCTCTCTTTCAGCTTGTTTCAATTCTTTATAATGGTCTTTATCTTTCTTTTTTAATTTATCTGATTCTTCGGTAGTTGGATTTCTGCGAGCTTTATATTTTTTTTCAGGATTTTTTCGTCGTTTTTCAAGTTCTCTATTTCGTTTATGCTGCTCTCTTACACTTTTTTTAATTTCTTTTCTATTAGAATATTGCTTCCCTCCTTTTTTAATTTTTACAGATTTACTTTCTCCTTGTTTCCCTACATTGAAATGCTGTTCCCCATCTTTAATAGTACCACCATCTTTTTTTTCCTTTTTCACAACTTTTTTACTTTGCGAAAAAGTGTAATTTTCAACAGAAGACGTAAAACACAGAATAAATAATATGAATATAAATTTTGAAAAGCTCATAAATCAAATAATATGTAAAATTAAAATACTAAAGTTACATTAAAAAATCTAGATTGTTTTTAATATTAACAGTATTAATGTGAATAACTTATTTTGTTAAATATTGTGTTAATGTAAAATCTTTGATAAACTTGCTGAAGTTTATTTAATGGAAAGCTTTTTACAATTTTTTAATTTTCAGAACTCAATTCCTGAAATTGTATTAATTGGAATGTTGATTATTACATTCTTAATTCAAATGTACTTTTACTTAGCAATTTACAGAAAATTTTCTTTTCATAAAAAATGCAAAAATGAAATTAAAAACCATCCTCTGTCTGTTGTTATTTGTGCTAAAAATGAAGAAGTAAATTTAGAAAATAATCTAACTTTTGTTCTTGAGCAGGATTATCCCGATTTTGAGGTTATAGTAGTTAATGATGGCTCTTGGGACGAAACAGAATCAGTTTTAGCAAGATATAAAGAAAAATATTGCCATTTAAAAGTTACAAAAATACCCGAAGAAAAAAAATTTCATTATGGAAAGAAATTAGCCATAACTGTTGGAATTAAAGCCGCTTCTAACGAATGGATTGTTTTTACCGATGCCGATTGTAAACCAAGTAGCAAGTATTGGTTGAGAAACATACAGCAAAATATCAAAAACAATAGCTCTATTATTTTAGGATATGGAAAGTATGAAATCAAAAAAGGGTTCCTTAATAAATTTATACGATTCGATACATTATTTATTGCCATGAAATATTTTTCTTATGCAATAAATGGAAATGCTTATATGGGTATTGGTAGAAATCTAGCATATAAAAAAACATTATTCTTTAATAATAAAGGCTTTGCAAATCATTTAAAATTATCGTCAGGCGATGACGATTTATTTATTAACGAAACAGCAACAAGCAATAATGTTGAAATTGAATATTCGCATGATTCACATACTATATCAGAACCAAAACTAACATTCACAGATTGGGCTAATCAAAAACGGCGTCATTTAACAACAGGTTTTTATTATAAAGCGAAACACAAATTTCTTCTTACTCTCGAAAACGTTTCATTAGTACTGTTTTATTCAACAATATTTAGCTCTATAATATATTTCAATCTATTAGGATTTTTTGTTTCTGCCTTTATTCTAAGGCTTACTGTTCAACTAATTATTACAAAAAAAGCCATGATACTTTTGAATGAAAAAAATTTATTATTATATTCACCTTTATTGGAGTTAATGTTACCTTTTTTATATTTGTACTTTGTAATGTCTAGCTATTTCATACAAAAGCGTAATAGATGGAAATAAGCCCTAATTTATCGGAAAAAGCACTTCAGGATTACAAGTTAGTTCTAGCAGCTATAGAAGGCGACCAAAGAGCCTTTGCAGAGCTAATGGGCAGATATCGAGATGCTATTTATTATATGCTGTTAAAAATGGTAACCAATAAATCTGATGCAGACGATTTGACCATAGAAGCATTCGGTAAGGCATTTAAAAAAATTACACAATATACTCCAAATTATGCTTTCAGTACCTGGCTTTTTAAAATTGCTACCAATAATTGTATCGACCACATGAGAAAAATGAAAGGTAGTAGAATTTCTATTGATATAAATACAGTAGATGAAGAGGGCGATTCTACAATGAATTTACCTTCAGACGTTTTAGACCCTGAAGAAAAAATGATTCGAAAACAACGTGAAATTTTACTAAAAACAGTTGTTACAAAATTAAAACCCAGATATAGAAAATTAATAGAATTAAGATATTTTAAAGAACTTAGTTATGAAGAAATATCTGTCGAACTATGTTTGCCATTAGGAACAATTAAAGCACAGTTATACAGAGCAAAAGAACTTCTTTATATAATTCTCAAACATTCAAGTGGTAAAATTTAGTTTCCACAATGCTTTTAATAACCAAATATTTTCCACTTTTAAGCGATAGCCAAAGAGTTAAAATACAGTTACTTTATAGTATATATGAATCTTGGAATAGCAAAATTAATCTTATTTCGAGAAAAGATTTTGAAAATATCTATTTGCATCATGTACTACACTCATTAGCAATTGCTAAGTTTATACAATTCAGAGATAATACCACAATTTTAGACGTTGGAACAGGAGGCGGATTTCCAGGAATTCCACTTGCTATTTTATTTCCAAATTGCAAATTTCATTTAATTGATTCAATCGGAAAAAAAATAAAGGTAGTGGAAGATGTGAAAAATCAATTAAGACTGAATAATGTTACTTCAGAACAAATTAGAGTTGAAAAATTAAATGCTAAATATGATTTTATAGTTAGTAGAGCTGTTACAACATTTCCGGACTTTGTTAAAATTACCAGAAAAAACATAAAGCAAATATCATTTAATATCCAAAAAAATGGAATAATTTACCTTAAAGGAGGCAACCTAGAACATGAATTAGAGCCATATAAAAATGTTGAAATAATAAATGTTAAAGATTTTTTTGAAGAAGATTTTTTTGAAACTAAAAAAATAGTTTATCTTACTACAAACAGCTATTAATCAGCATCTAAAACAAATTTATTTAATTTTTCATGAATTTTAATTTAAAAAATTGGTTTTTTAGAATAAAATCCTACCTTTGCAGTCCAATTATTAAAACTTTTAAAACAGAGAAGCGATGAAAAGGACATTTCAACCATCGGTAAGAAAAAGAAGAAACAAACATGGTTTCAGAAAAAGAATGTCATCAGCCAATGGACGTAGGGTTTTAGCTGCCCGAAGAGCACGTGGTAGAAAAAAATTAACTGTTTCTGACGAAGCAAAACATAAGCGTTAATAGCTTTTAATATATTCTTGTGAGCTGTCTTTTTAGATGGCTTTTTTTATTGAAAAAAATAAAAAAATCAATCTTCTAATAATTTATTCAAGGAATTTATATAAATATTTTTCTGCGATTCAACAGAATATTTTTCTACAACAGTCTGATATCCTGCTTTTCCAAGTCTAATTCGTAATTCAGGATTTTCTATTAATAACGAAAGTTTTTCAATCCATTCTTCATTGGAGTTTGCTAAAAATCCATTTACTCCATTTTCAATAATTTCACAATTTACTCCTACTGGCGACATAACTGTTGGAATTTCTAACGACATGTATTGCAAGCCTTTAAATCCGCATTTTCCTTTCGACCAATCATCGTTAGGCAAAGGCATTATCCCAATATCAAACTCCGATAAATCTTCGATTTCGCTGTTTATATTCCATTTTGTAGAAACCAATTCGAGTTCGGGATAGTTTACCGACATATTTACAATTACTTTAAAGTAAATTTTATCAGCATATTTATTTTTCAAATTTTTTAGAAAAGGAATT
>MENC01000011.1 GCA_001768155.1 Bacteroidetes bacterium GWA2_30_7 | reverse complement strand
ATTTTACTAACATACATGAAATTGTTGACCAAACCAAAAGGTATAATAATTAATTTTAAAAGTACTAATATTTTCAAAGAAGGACAAAAAACTCTTGTTAATGAATTATATGCTTCTTTACCCAAATAATATTTTACCACATAGGCACAGTAGGCACATAGAAAAACACATAGAAAAACTATGTGAAACTTATGTTTCTATGATTCTATGTGGTAAAAAAAAGAATGAATAATGTATAATCACATAGGCACAGTAGGCACATAGAAAAACACATGGAAAAACTATGTGAAACCTATGTTTCTATGATTCTATGTGGTAAAAAAAAGAATGAATAATGTATAACCACATAGGCACAGTAGGCACATAAAAAAACACATAGAAAGTCTATGTGAAACCTATGTTTCTATGATTCTATGTGGTAAAAAAAAGAATGAATAATGTATAACCACATAGGCACAGTAGGCACATAGAAAAACACATAGAAAAACTATGTGAAACCTATGATTCTATGTGGTAAAAAGAAAGAAAAATTATGAAAAATTTAAAACAACTACTACTAAAATATAACCGTCCTGGTCCGAGATATACAAGTTATCCTCCTGCAAATTTTTTTCACGAAAAGTTTACAAATTCTGATTTAATAAGTCATTTGGCAACTTCAAATCAAAATGGTTCTGAAAATATTTCAATTTATATTCATATTCCGTTTTGTTCTCAAAGATGTCATTTTTGTGGTTGTAATACTACACTTTTTGAAAGTAATGAAGTTATTGATAGGTACATAAGTTGTATAATCAATGAAATTAAAAATTTTACTATTCATTTAGATACAAAAAAAAGAAAGGTTACACAAGTTCACTGGGGAGGAGGAACTCCAAATTCAATTTCCAGAAAATTCATAAGCCGTGTAATGGACGAAATCCATAATACATTTATAATAAATGAAAACGCTGAAATTGCAATTGAATGTAACCCAGCATATTTGGCGAATGACGATATTGTTTTTTTAAGAAAAAGCGGATTTAACAGAATAAGTGTCGGAATTCAGGATTTTAACCCAAAAGTGCTTGATTGTGTAAACCGTCTGCATACAAAATTGCCTCATAAAGAATTAATTACATTAATCAGAGAATCTGGATTTACAGGAGTTAATTACGATTTTATTTATGGACTTCCTCATCAGACAGTTGAGAGTTTTAATGAAACAATAAAACAAGCAATTGAACTTTCTCCTGACAGACTTGTAACATTTTCTTATGCACACGTTCCCTGGGTAATGGGCGAGCAAAAGAAATTAGAGGAAAAAGGACTGCCTTCGCCGGAAGAAAAGCTTTCAATGTTTTTATCTTCAATGGATTTATTAATAAAAGGTGGGTACGAACAAATTGGACTTGACCATTATGCAAAACCTACCGACGATTTGGCTAAAGCTTTAAGAGAGAAAATATTACATCGTAATTTTCAAGGTTATTGTACAAAAGAAACTACCGGACAAGTTTATGGATTTGGCTGTTCTTCAATTACGCAACTTTGGGATGCTTTTAGTCAGAATGAAAAAAATCTTCACAAATACATTAAACGTATTGAAAATGATGGATTTGCAGTTGAGCGTGGTTACGCATTATCGTTTAACGAAAGAGTTTGCAAAGAAGTAATTAACGAAACTATGTGTAACGGAGTTGTTGATTTTGAGGCAATTGTTCAACAATTTAGTATTACTTCATCAGAATTAAAATCCATAATTGGATACAAAGAAGAAAAACTGCAAGAGTTTATTGATGATAATTTGTTGAAAATTAATAATAACAAAATAGAAATTACCCGAGAAGGAATGATGATTGTCAGGAATATAGCTATGGCATTCGACCCACAATTAAATACCGAAGGCGACAAATATTCCAAAACTATTTAAATTTAGAATTTGGAAATTTGGGATTTTAGATATTGCGTAACAACTTCAAACTTTAAACTTCAAACTATTTTAATAAAAACAGATGAAAGGCATTCTTCTTGTAAATATGGGTGGTCCGGAAAATCCCAAAGAAGTAAAGGAATTTCTGAAACTCATGTTTCTTGATAAACATATTATACAAGCACCCGTTTTTATTCGTAAATTTCTTTCATTATATATCAGTTCAACCCGCTACAAAAAATCCTGGAAAAGATATCAGGAAATAGGAGGGACGCCGTTAAAAAAAAATACAAACATTCTTGCCTTAGATTTGCAAAAAAAATTAGGCAATTCGTTCAAAATTAAAATAGCATATTCATATTCAAACCCATTTATAAATGTAGCGTTAAATGAATTTTTTCAGGAAAATATATATGATATTATTGTAATCCCGCTTTATCCGCAACGTAGCATAACAACTACTGATAGTGTAATTTATGATGTTGAAAAAGCTAAGAGCAAAAACAAATCAGCTAAAATTTCTTTTGTAAAAGAGTTTTATAAAAATCCGTTGTACATAAAATTCTGGAAAGACTTAATCGAATCTCATATTGAAGTTCAAAAATTAAAATCTCCAACTTTAGTTTTCAGCGCCCATTCAATTCCAAAATCGTTTATTAAACAGGGAGATACATATCAATTTGCAATTGAAGAATCGGCTAAATTTATTTCAGAATCCTGCAAATTACCTTTCATAGTTTCGTATCAGTCAGGAATGAATCCAAAAACTTGGTTAGGTCCAAATACAAAGGAAACGATAGAAAATTTAGCTTCTAAAAATCTAAAAGAAATTATAATAATTCCAATCAGTTTCATTAGCGAAAACCTTGAAACTCTTTATGATATTGATAAATTTATAGTTCCGGATGCAAATAAATTAGACTCAGATATGAAAGTTTCAAGAATTAAGATTCCTGTTGTAAATGCAAACTTAATTCAATTATTTGAATCCCTAATAAATCATTAAACATTAACCATTAATAATTATAATGCCTTATACTTACGAATATCCAAGACCTGCATTAACTGCCGATTGTATAATTTTGAATAAGCGCCAAAATTCTTTTAAAATTCTTTTAATAAAACGAAAACATGAACCATTCAAAGACTTTTGGGCTTTTCCCGGAGGTTTTATGGAAATGGACGAAACAATTGAAAATTCTGCCAAAAGAGAATTATTGGAAGAAACCGGATTAAAAATTGAAAATTTAAAACAATTTAAAACTTACAGCTCAGTAAATCGAGACCCGCGTGGCAGGGTGATTTCAGTTGTATTTTATGGTTTTTCAGATAAAACTCAAACTGCAAAAGCCAACGACGATGCAGCTGAGGTTAAGTGGTTTGATGTTAATGATTTGCCTAAGTTGGCTTTTGACCATGAAGTGATACTAAAAGAATTTATAATGTACTTATTATGAGACGTTTTGACTGAATAATGAGTAACATTAATTTTTTATTAAAATAATTTTTGTAAGCTTAATTTGCTTTCAGAAAAAATTAAACTCTGAAAGAGTTAAATATGAATAACCCCCAATGAAATTAGAAATATCTGAAAACAAATTGAACTTACTAATTTTTTAGCTCTTCATTCGATGCGGTACTTCGATTTATTTTAACACAAGCTATTTTTTTAATTGTAACTTTAAAACAACTTCCTACATCGGGTTCAGAATCTATATTTATTGAGCTACCTAATTTATGTATAATTTTTTTAACAATTGCTAATCCAACACCTTCGCCTGAGGATAATTTTATTGATTTAAAGTACAATGAGAAAATTTTATCAAGGTCTGATTTATTTATTCCAATTCCATTATCTTCAATAAAATATGTTACTGTTTTATCCGATTCCTCTGAATAAATTTTTATAAATGACTCTCTATTATTTGCACGATATTTTATAGCATTATCAATAAGATTTGAAAATAATTGATTAAGAAGTCTTTCGTCGCTATAACAGTCGGAAATATTATTCAAAATAATTTTAATATTATTTTGTTTAATTTTATATTCCATTACAATAAGGATATTTTTGAAAAACGTATTCATATCAATTTTTTCAAATTTCACATCAACTCTCCCAATTCTTGATAGGCTTAATAATCCGTCTATTAAAACATTTATTTTAGTTATGCTCGGGAAAATATAATTATAAAAGTCGTTAATTGTATTATGGATTTTATTAAAATGATTTTTAAGTTTTTCAATATCTGTTTCAATATTAACTTGTTGTTGGTGAGTTATTAATATTTTTTTTATTTCTTGTGAAAACCCTTGAATATTTACAAGTGGGCTTCTTAAATCGTGAGATGTAACATAAATTATTTGCTCTAGTTCGTTATTTAAATAATTAATTTCAATTTCTTTTTGTTTACGTTCTTCAATTATGCTTATAATTCCTGATATTTTGGGAACATCTGAACTTGTAAAGATTTGATTTCCAGAAAACCGACACCAAAAAGGTTGGCCAGATTTATTAATAATTCGGAATTCACATGGATTTATTTTGTTTTTTAGTAAATCATTAAAGTTTGAATTTATAATTTCAATGTCTTCATTGTAAATTATTTCGCTTAATGATTTGTCGATTAATTCTTTATAGTTATATCCAAATAGTTTTTCAATAGAATTTGAAATATAATTGATTTTAAAATCTGAAGTTATTGTTATAAATATATCATTTATATTTTCGACTAAATCTTTATACTTTTTTTCTGATTCTTTTATTTGTTCAATAAATTCCTTTTTTAACATTGATAAACTAAGGCTTTTTGAAATTGCTTCCAGCATTATTAAAATTTCAGAATTAAAAAAGTTTTCTGTTAAATGATTTAATTGTAAAATACCTACTTTTTCATTTTTATTATTAAAAATAGGAACTAATGCAATAGATTTATATCCTGCATTATAACATTCATTTTTATAAACAATTTGCTCCTCATTAATAATATTTGAATTTAAAAAAACTTCAAGGTCATTTGTGTAAAATGAACCAAATTCAGTAAAAAGTTTACTATTTGATTTATTAATCAAATAATCACAAATACATTTATTGTTTTGATTACAATTTTGGTAACTATTTAAAATAGGTATTTCGCTAAAACTGAAATCATTATCATAATCTAAAGATTCTAATAAAGTTATATTTTTTGTAAAATTTTTATATTTTATTGCAATAGAATCGATATTTATTTCATCTTTAATTATTTGCAAAATATTTTTTATATAACTATTATTATTAATGTCGCTATTGAGTTGTTCTGAAATTTTATATTGAATATTTTTTAGTTTTTCTGTATTAATTCGTTCGGTAATATCTTTTATACTAGAAAAATAAACCTTTTTATTATTCCATTCAAAAAGCCGAGCCGAAATTTCGACAGGGAAAATTGTCCCGTTTTTTTTCTTATGCCATCTTAATGGTATATTAATTAAGTTATCATTCGTTAAATGACTTGTAGAAATTACTTTTTGAGTTTTTTCAGGTTCGGCAGATAATTCAATAATAGTTAATTGTAATAATTCTTCAACAGTATAACCAAAAAGCTTCGATGCCTGAATATTAGCTTTTAATATTTTCCCAGTTCCATTTTCAACAAGAAAAATTGAATCAATGTGTAATTCAAATAGTTGAATATTAAATTGTTCGTTAATAATTATTTCTTTTCTAATGTTTACTAATTCTAAGTGAAGCTTAACTCTTGAGATTAAATCGCTTTCGAGAAAAGGCTTTACAATATAGTCAACAGCTCCTAAATTAAAACCCTTAATACGTTCTTCAATTTCATAAACAGCAGATACAAGAATTACAGGAATATTACAAAGTACAGGGTTTTGCTTTAATTTTGATAACACTTCAAATCCATTTAAACCTGGCATTAAAATATCTAAAAGTATTAAGTTAGGCATAATCGTTTCTGTAGCAATTAATCCTAATTCTCCACTGTTTGCAGTAAAAGTTTTGTATCCATTAAAAGTAAGAATTTCATTTACAAGTACTCTGTTTTCTTGAATATCATCAATAATTAATATTTTAGTTTTATTGCTCGTTTTAAATTTAATTAATGAAAAACATAAATAACTTTTATTTTATCTTAAATCTTAAAAAAAACATCTATAAAATTATAAAACCTACATGAAATTTTGTATATTCTCAATGCCAAATGAAAATTCATGTATGGCTCACTCTGGTAATTAAAAAACAAATTATTTATAAAGAAAAAATAATATATACACTTAATTGATTTTGTAAATATTGCTTTTTTTTAATTACAAAATATAAGTTTTTTTCTTAAATTAAAAAATACGCCTTTTTACTTAGTTTGATGATTTTTTAGATTTAGAATATTAATAAAAATCAATTTTAGTAAGATTTGAAATTTATACTAACTTTTGCATTGAAGGGCATTTTACAGAACCATAACTACAATATACACAGCAATTTCCTTTTAATGGTTTTAATATTTTTTTACAATTATTACATTCATAATAAAACTGACAAGAATCTTTTGGCATTTCTTCATCTTTTTGATAACCGCAGTTTGGACATGTAATTATTGATTTTAAAATTATTTTTTTCATCTTTTTATATTTTTTTGACAGGATACTGAAATAAATTCAGCACAAGTTTTACAAGATTTACAGGATTTGTTGTTTTAATCTTGTTAATCCTATAATCCTGTCTAAATTTTTCATCAATGATATAATCACTCCCTATTGTGTCTTTTTAAGTCATGGTCGTTTCATTTATTAAGATTTATCAAAATTATAAAATATTTATTTATGAAAGTAATCATAAATATTTTAAAATTTATTTTCCTCATTATTAATCACTTAGATATTTTATGTTATTAAACATATAAAATTCATGATAACATTTTTCCCTTTTGGTTATTAACCTTAAAAAGGGCTATTAGTTTGAATTAATGATAATGTAGAAAATAAAATATATAAAATCAATTATAAGTTGCAAATTTTAATGCTAAATAATTGAAATTGAATGTGCTATTAACGCAAATAAAAAATATAATAAAGTATAAATATTAATGAGACTAATAATAAATTAAAATTAAGAATATTATGAAAAAGGCAAGTTCTATTATTATGTCATTACAGAATATTAAGATTCTTGTAATTGATGATGACGAATCAACCAATTTCTTAACTTCTTATTTGTTTTCAACATATTATGTTGATTTTAAATTATATTTTGAATTATCAGCTAAAGCAGCATTGAAAAATTTAATGGAAAATAAAGATAATCTTCCAGATATTATATTATTGGATATAAATATGCCTGAAATGAATGGTTGGGAATTTTTAAATGAATATCAAAAAATGGGATTTTCATCATTAAAAAAAACAGCAATTTTTATGTTGTCATCATCAAAATTAGAAACAGATAAATTAAAAGCAAAATCATTTTTTGAGGTAGTTGAATATATAGAAAAGCCATTGAGTGAAGAGAAAATACAAGAAATAAAAGAAATACTACAAGTGTAATTTCAGATTGAGTTAATAATCAATAGACAATATTAAACCAATTAAAATAACAAAAAACTAAGTATTTTAACTTAATTTTCTATGATACAATTATTCACATTATCTATTGATAATCACTTATTTTATTAAATACATTTTTTAAGCTATAAAACCATATCTTAGTTTGCATACTTTTATTGATACAAATTACTAATTTTAAAAGTCATGGAAACAAAAAAAAATATTAAAGTATTCATTGTTGATGACGATAAGTTCTACAGTGCTCTTATAAGACACAGAGTTACTTCACAAAAAATTGAAGATGTTACAAGTTTTGAAGATGGCGATTCTTGTATAAGTAATTTATATCAACTTCCGGATATAATTTTTTTAGATTTTGAACTCGGAGATATGTTTGCACCACATATAATGAATCAAATAAAGATAGTTTGTCCATTAGCAAAAGTTGTCATAATATCTGGTCAAACAAAAACACAAAACCTTACAGAATGTTTTCGATTAGGTGCATATGATTATATAGAAAAAAATGTTCATACGTTAGGAAAGGTTGAAATAATTTTAGATGAATTATTAGCCAATATAGTTCCTCAAAAAAATGCTAAAAGCATATTTGAAGTTATTTATGGATGGTTATTCTAATGAGTTCAAGTGTTCGTGAGTTTATAAGTGTTGCACTGAGTTTATCGAAGTGTTGATTAGTTTAAGAGTTTATAGTTTAAGTTTTCAGTAGTTCAAATGTGATACACTGAGTATGTCGAAGTTTTCTATTATTCAATTTTCAAGAATTAATAATATAAAAGAAATGCTTTTTTTAAGCTTTTTAGTAAGTTCTCAATAATTGGTGAAGTTAAAATTGAGATTGACTTCGTCGAGCTAAAGGTTGCTTCGTGCCTCGTATGACGTGAATTGCGGGCGTCATTGCGAGGCACGAAGCAATCTATCAACTATTTAATTACTAATTTCTGGTGAAAAAATCAAATCAGTTACATTAATTTCTGATTCGTCGCTAATTAAAATTGACCTTTCTACAAAAGATTTTAGTTCTCTAATATTTCCAGACCATTTATGAGCAATTATTTTTTTATATGATTCGGTAGAAAATGTTTTACAAGGTATTTTATTTTTTTCGCAAATTTGTTTAATAAAATATTTAGCTAAAATAATAATATCATTTCCTCTTTCACAAAGCGGAGGAAGATGTATAAGAAAGCCTTGTAATCTGTAATATAAATCTTGTCTGAATTTTCCTTCTTTAACATGGTTAGCAAGGTTTTTATTTGTAGCAGCAATAATTCTTACATCTAATTTTATTTCTTTATTACTTCCAAGTCTGGTAATAACTCCTTCTTGTAAAACTCTTAAAAGTTTCGTCTGCAAAGCTACATCAAGTTCTCCAATTTCATCTAAAAAAATACTTCCACCTTGAGCTTCTTCAAATTTTCCAATTCTTTTATTATCGGCACCTGTAAAAGCACCTTTTTCAAATCCAAAAAGCTCGGCTTCGACTAAATCATCGGGTATTGCAGCAAGATTAACAATTACATAAGGTTTTTTTCTTCTTTCAGAATTGTAATGTATTGCATTAGCCGCAAGCTCTTTACCTGTGCCACTATCTCCTGAAATTAATGTTAGAACATTCGTTTTCTCGACTTTTTGTATCATCTTTAAAACCTTCATTATTGATGGACTTTCTCCAATAATTTTTTCATATTTCACTCGTTCCAGAACTTGTTCTTGCCAATATTCAATTTCATTTTTTAGATTTATTGATGAAGCATGATTTTTAATTGCATTAATTAGTTCTATTATAGCATTTTCATTTTTAACTATATAATTTTTAACACCTTTATTATATGCCTGAACTACAATGCTTACATCGCTTTGTCCCGACAAAAATATAACAGGAATATTTGAATTAAAATCTTTAATTTTATCAAATAATTCCAAACCGGTAAAATTTGGCAAAGTATAATCAAGAATAATGATATCAGGATTTTCTGGTAATTTTTTTATTAAATCTTCTCCAGAATTAATAATAACAGTTTCGAAATTATCAAATTCGCTTAAATTCAAAGAGATAAGCTGACAAATAATTTCATCATCGTCAACAATAAATATTTTAATTTGCTTAGAGTTCATTTTTTTAATTTGAAAATAAAAATACCAGTTAATTTATACACTTTTTTAACCTTAAAACAGTAATTTAATTCTAAGTGTTTTTACTTAGTTTTGATTCTTGAATTAGTAGTAGCTTTATGGAAAATTGTTTTGATTATAAAAAATTGAAATAAACTGAAATTACTTGAACAATTAAAAACGTATAAAATGAACATACTGATTATAGAAGACGATTTAGGACTGAATAAGTTAATATATAATATTTTATGTAACGATATTACAAATTGTTATCAGGCTTTTTATGCAAAAGATGCATATGAAATACTTAAAAAATATAAAATTGATTTAATTCTTTTAGATTATCGATTGCCAGATGCAAATGGTAATGAAATAGCTAATTTTATAAGAATCAATTATCCCGAAACAACATTTATTGTTGCAACAGGAAATGGTGACGAAAAAATTGCTGTTGATATGATGAAGTTAGGTGCATATGATTATTTAATTAAAGACAGTAGTTTTTTGGATATTTTACCCACTGTTATTCAAAAGGCTATCGAAAATATCAAATTAAAAAATGAATTAAATTTAGCTAAAAAGAAAAATCTTGAAAACGAAATTCTGTACTCAACGTTAGTAGAACAACTACCGGAGTTAATTATTATTCATCGAAATACAAAAATTTTATTTGTTAATAATTCTTGTTTAAATTTATTAGGTTATAGTTCTAATGAATTAATAAATAAGAGTTTATTTGAATTTTTATCTAAAAATAAAGTTGACGAATTAAATAGCTATTTTCGTAATAAAGTAACAAAAACAATTGAAAATGAAGTTGAAATTTTAACTAAAGATAAAATTGTTAAATATTTTACATTACATACCAGCGAAATAAATTATAAAGGAAAAATTTCTGCATTAACGATGCTTACAGATATTACTGAACGAAAAAAATATCAGGATTTGATTTTTCAAACTATAATAAATACTCAAGAAGAAGAACGTAAGCGTTTTGCAATTGAT
>MENC01000010.1:6720-10659 GCA_001768155.1 Bacteroidetes bacterium GWA2_30_7 | reverse complement strand
TAAATTTATTGAACAAAAGATTGATTAAAAAAGAGTTGTTTGTGTAATTCCGCTTTCATAATTTAATAACCACTCTTTTCGCCATATTCCACCTGAATACCCAACTAATTTATGATTCACTCCAACTACTCGATGGCAAGGAATAATAATCGGAATAGGATTTTTGCTATTAGCACTTGCAACCGCTCGTATTGAATCTAAATTTCTAACAATTTCTGAAAGTTCAGAATATGTAACTACTTTACTATATGGAATATCTAATATTTTTTTCCAAACTTTACACTGAAATGCAGAGCCTTTATAATCTAAAGGCAATGTAAATTCTTTTCGTTTTCCGGTGAAAAATTCATTAAGTTGATTGACACATTCGTGCAAACATTCTGGAATAATATCCAAGTCAATATCTGAAAAATTTGACTCGTTAAGAAAGATAATATTGGATAGACCCTTAGAAGTGCCTCTTAATTCTAGTAATCCAATTGGTGATTTAAAATATGCTTTTTCGAAAACTTGAATTTTCATTTTTCTTCTAATTAGTATTGTCGCTAAATAACTCTTCACCTGTTTTTCCTCCAACAGATTTTAAATATACTTTAACTTCAGGTGAATTAGTTATATCAACTATTGTGCGTCCGTTTGTATTTTGAGAATTAACATTTGCACCTTTCGATACTAAATATTTTACAACTTTTAAATTACCATCTTTTGCAGCCCAAGCCAATGCTGTCATCCCAAGAATATCTTTCACATTTACATCTGCTTTTTGAGCTACCAAATAATCAGCAATATCAAAATTCTCGCTGTTAAGAGCTATTTGAAGAGCTGTTGCTCCAGTATTTACTTTTTGGTTTATATCAGCTCCATTTTCAATTAAAATTTTTGCAACTTCAAGATGATTAAATTTTGCAGCATAAGCTAATGAAGACCAACGAGTAGAGTTTCGAGCATTAACATTAGCACCTTTTTTAATCATCGCTAAAACTTTATCAGTTTCTCCGTTTGCTGCCGCAACCATTAATTTTTCATCGTACTGAGCAAAAACACTATAAGATGTAAATAAGAAAACTATAATTAGAATTTTACTGATTTTTACAAATAAGTTTGTCATTATGAAATTAATATTTAAACATTCGCAATAAAATTAAAAGCAAAATTACTAAAAAGCTAATTTCAACAATTTTTTAATTATTAATAGTTTTAAACAATAAATATATATTAAAACGATTATACTGATACGGAATAACTTGTTCCGATTCATCGGAAGGAAAACGAAAAAATCCTATTTTTACTCACTTAGTGTTTGTAAGAAAACTCCAAAAATCAAAAAACAAATGTCAAATAAATTCCAAAAATCAAAACTTCAATTCTCAAAACAGTTTGAATATTAAGTGATTGTAATTTGAGATTTATTTGTTTTTTGATACTTGTAATTTGTTATTTCTTAAAATAAGTAGTTTTCTTAGTTACACTACTTAAAAGCTTTCTCCGGCAATCCATCACCTTTAAGCGATAATTGATTGAAGTATTCTGGATATGGTTTTCCTGTAAGTTTGTCAACATATAATTTTGCAAGATATTGACCTAACATAAAACCTTGTCCGCGTAAACCCAAAAATAAACCTGCATCCGTATCAATAAACATTCGGGGTTCGACATAATAACCTGCCCAAACTGCCTGAAATCCAACCGATGATAATTCTGGAATCCAATCGGTAAATATTTCAGAAACTATTTCAAGAAAATCTTTTGAATTTATTTTCAGATTTTTAGATGTTTCATTTGGTTCTAATTGAGGCGATGCACAACCAATAATTTGTCCTGTTTCGGCAATTTGTTGTCCGTAAACAGCCGAAAAACCTTTATATTTTCTACGGTCAATAATCATCGAAAGCGGTTTTCCATTTATGCCGAACATTGGAAGTCGGCGTGTTATAAATGCTTGATGTTTAACTGAAAACAAACCAGTTTCGTAACCAAGTTTTTTCACAAAAGGTTCTCCTTCCGGACCTAATGCATTTATAAAAAAGTCAGTTTCGTACTCAATATACTCTTTAGCGTGATTTTGGATAAGTACAATATATTTATTATTTTCTTTTTCAACATCAATTAATTTGCAATCTTCGAGAATTGTTCCTCCATTTTCGATTCCAATCCGGCGAATTAAATCAATCACTTTTCCGGGTGTGGCTTGCCAGCAATTTTTTGTAACTAATGCAGAAATATATTTTTTAAGATTTTTATTAAAATATGGCGAAACTTCCTTATTAAAATCTTTTGGGTCAATCATATAAGCATCAGACCAGGCTTTTGAGGCTTCCAGTGCTTTATACATTTCATTATCGTGGGCAAATGTTACATAATTTGTTGGATGAAAATCAATATTACTTTTTGTTTGTAATTCTTTGAATATTTGAAGATTATTAACTGCTATTTCAGAAAGTTCCGGAACGCTGAAATTTGGACGACCTCCGGCAATATTTCGCCACGAAGCACCTCGTCCATAATTAATTAATACAGGATTATAACCTTCTTCCGACATATAACGGAACAAAGCACTTCCTCCAATTCCTCCGCCTGCTATCAATGTTTTGGTTTTAATTCTTTTTATATTTGTAGAGGTTAGATTTGTTATGATTTTTTCTGATATATTTTTTGGATAAACCTCACCAAGTCCAATCTGATTTGAAAGCGGACCACGCGGAGTTGCATCTCCAACTATCGAAATTCCCGAATTTCGCAAAGTTTGCTTTAATCTTTTAATGCATCTTTTTCCTCTGCAAGCACCCATTCCGAGTCGGGTTGTATGCTTAACTTCGTCAACAGAAATAAATTTTCGAGTTCCAATAACATCCATTACTTCTTCTAACTTAACATCATCACAATGGCAGATATATGTTTGAGATTCAATATTTTCGTTATTAGGTTTATATTCTACTTTTTCAGGAAATAAATCTTTAAGAATAAAACCTCTTGCTTGCATTAAATCTTCAGTTTGCAGATTCAAAGCTTTTACTCTTGCAATATTTGTTTTATTCGTTTTTTTCAGAATTTTTTCGATAATTCCTTCACCTATTTTTTCGCCGTTATTATTTACCAAAAACACTTCAGACTGTTCATTACAAGCAAATTCGATTGGCAAAAACAACCAATCTTTCTTTTGATGATAACCAAAAATTGCCAATCCTGGACATTGATAAACACAATCCATACAGCCAATACATTTGTTAAAATCAATTGCTGGTACTGTACTTGTTGAAGTTTTCGTAATTGCTCCATGAGGACAGGCAAATTCACAAGGATTACAAGCAAAACCATAAAGGCAATCAATCAAAACAAAAGGTTTATTTTCAGCTCTTTCGGGAGTAGGCTTGAATGGAGTTTCTATTACTCT
Source organism: Bacteroidetes bacterium GWA2_30_7 (assembly GCA_001768155.1). Taxonomy (GTDB): domain Bacteria; phylum Bacteroidota; class Bacteroidia; order Bacteroidales; family GWF2-33-38; genus GWA2-31-9. Next base: position 7,268 of record MENC01000010.1, on the reverse strand, counting down.
ATAAGGATGTTGCTGCGAATCAATATATTCTTTTGAAACAGTCAGATAATCATTATAGTTATATCTTGTTCCAATACTTTCAAGAATTTCAAAAGCTGCTTGTTTTCCTCTTAAAACTGCACTTGTGCCTTCGCCAATACGAATTGCATCTCCAACCCCAAAACAATTTCTGCCAAAAACTTCATTTCCTTTAATCAATAATTGGTCATCGGGAACTAAACCTGTACAAATATTTATTGCATCAATACCATCAATTATTTTTTCGGTTCCCGGAATCGGGCAAAAATTCTCAGCTTCAGCAATTACAGCCCCAACAATTCCTGTATAATCTTCATTTGGAATTGCTTTCAAAAGAATGTGCGATAAAATTACAGGAATTCCAAGCCTTCTTACTCTGTTTGCCTGAACCGGAAAACCGCCTTCTTTATTTTGTGCTTCAATAATTGCTTTCACTTTTGCACCAGCCTGCATAAGCTGATATGATGTAAGATAGCCGATATTTCCAGCACCAACAGTCAATACATTTTTTCCTAATAAAGTAAATTCGT
>MENC01000010.1:0-6700 GCA_001768155.1 Bacteroidetes bacterium GWA2_30_7 | reverse complement strand
ACCGCAGCTGTATAAACACCCGGAACATCGTCATTTTCAAACGATGGCATAAAAGGAACAGCACCTGTGGCTATTACAAGATATTCACAATCAATGTAATAAATTTCATCGGTTTTTATGTTTTTAACTGCAACTCTTTTGCCTTCCAATAAATCCCAAACTGTAGAATCAAGAAAAATTCCTGTGCGGTCATTTCCTGCTAATGTTTCTGCAATATCAAATCCTCGCATTCCTCCATATTTTTTTTCTTTTTCGAAAAAGAAAAACTGATGAGTCTGCATAGTAAATTGTCCGCCAATTTTGTCGTTATTATCAACAACAATATTTGCAACTTTATGATTATTAAGAATTTCTCTGGCAGCTAATCCAGCAGGACCTGAACCAATTATTACAACTTCTGTTTTATAAATTTTTATTTGTTGGTCTGTATTTTTACTAATAATTGAAGGAGTATAGTCTTTTGGAATTTCGCTAACTTCCTTAATATTATCAACTTTGGTAATACAAATTCTTTTAATCTGACCATCAACAAGCATTTCGCAGGCACCACATTTCCCAATTCCACATTCAAGACTTCGGTTACGGTTTCTTAAACTGTGGCTATGTACCGGATAACCAGCCTGATGCAAAGCTGCTGCAATAGTGAAACCAGTTTCGCCTTCAATTTGTTTTCCGTCAAAATAAAATTTAACAATCTGTTTTTTTTCAACTTCTAAAATGGGGTGAGTATCAATTCTGTGCATATTTAAAAAATTTTATCAATTACTTTTGAAGTTTTAATATTGTAGCTATTTATTTGATGAATTTATTTTTTTTAAAAAAATTATAAAAGTAAGTGCAATTCGTGGCTACAACACTATTACAGAGTAATAAAATATTATGCGAAATTATAAATTAATGTGTTATAAATTGTATGATGTTTATCATGTTTTTATAGAATTTTTTAAATCAGCAGGTTTTATGATAAATTGTTGTTCAACAGTCTGATTAAAATACTTGGCTGAAGCATAATGCCTTCTAAATTCAGCACAATCTATATCTTTAGACTATAACTATTTAATAATCAGTCTATCAAGATATTTCATTACTTTATGTTTTAAATCTTCTTCTTGAATTGGTTTTGTAATGTAATCATCAAAAGCAACTCCGTTATATTTTTCTTTTTCATATTGCAAAGCGTAAGCAGATTGTGCTATTATAGGCAAATCGGGCAAAAATTCTTTAATTTGAATTGCTGCTGAATGTCCGTCCATTACCGGCATTTTGATGTCCATTAAAATCAAGTTTATATTTGGATTTGATTTGCAAATTTCTACAGTTTCCTTTCCATTTTTTGCATGAATTAATTTTAAATGCATATCAATTAATAATTCTTCGATGAAAAGAAAGTTATACTCCTCATCTTCAGCAACTAAAACTGTAGTTGCATTTTCTTTTTGATTTGCTTTTGAATTATCAATTTCATAAACCGGCTTATATGGTAATGTAAAATAAAAAATAGAACCATTATTAATTTCCGATTTTACCCAGATTTTACCACCTAATAATTCGATAAAGCCTTTTGATATTGATAATCCCAGACCTGTTCCTCCATAATGCCTTCTGGTTCCAATTTCGGCCTGGCGAAAACGTTCAAATATTTTTTCCTGCATTTCTGGCTTTATTCCTATTCCACTGTCTTTTACATAAAATTCCAAAAAGTTATCTTTTAAAATATAGCCAAATTCTACAAACCCTTCGTGTGTAAATTTTAAAGAATTTGATATTAAATTAGATAAAATTTGTGTTATTTTTGTTTTATCGGTATATATTTCTGATTGTTTGTTGGTTAGATGTTGTTTAGCGTAAATGGAAATATTTTGATTGTTGGCTTGATTTTTAAATATTGACAGCATCTCAACAATAATATTGTTAATACAAACTTTTTCAATATTTATTTTTTCCTGACTAGTTTCAATAGAAGATATTGTAAGAATATCTGTTACAATTGAAAGCAACTGATTAGAACTGTTTATAATTATTGTTGTAAAACTTTTTCGTTTTTCTGGAGATAAGTCTGTTCTATCTAAAATATTTGAAAATCCGACTATTGCGTTCATAGGTGTACGGATTTCGTGCGACATATTTTGAAGAAATGCAGTTTTTAATCTGTTGCTTTCTTCGGCTTTCTCTTTAGCTTCAGTTAATTGTTGATTGGTTTGTCTTAACTCTTCATTAATAGCCTCATATTCTTCGTTCAAATTTTTAATTTCATGATTACTTTGTTCGAGTTCATAATTTAATATAGTAAGTTCTTCATTCTGTTTACTCAACAATTTTTCTTTTTCAATTAACTGTTCTGCCGTTTGTTCTTTAAATAATTTGTTATATGAATATAATTCGAAATGTGTTTTGATTCTTGCAATTAACTCTTCTTTTTCGAATGGTTTAACAATATAATCTACCGCTCCAAGTTGTAAACCTTTTATGCGGTCATTTTTATCTGTAGCTGCTGTTAAGAAAATTAAAGGTATATCAATCAAATTTTTTTTAGTTTTTATCCGATTGCAAACTTCAAAACCGCCAATACCTTTCATTCTAACGTCTAAAAGTATTAAATCTGGTATTAATTTTTCAATAGATTTCAAAGCCAATTCTCCGCTATCTGCTGAAAAAACAGAATAGCCTTCGTCGGTTAAAAGTTTTGTTAACAGAGCCAATGTTTCATGTGTGTCGTCAACAACTAAAATATTTCCTTTATTATTCATTTTTATATATTTTATTTGTGAATAAAGTAATCAAGATTCTGTATATTTCTGTGTACCTAAAGGTATTAATATAATTAAATAAAATTTCACCTAATTCATTATCTTGTAATTTAATATTATTTATTTGTTCAATAATTTTATCTCTGTCAAGATTTTCAATTAATTCTTTTAGATTTAATAACGTATCATTATCTATTTTTTTAAACATTTCAATATTAAGTGGAATTTGTTCAATGCTTGATAAATTATTGTTATCTTGAAAAATATATTTTACATTAAGATGCTTTTGCAAACTAATATAAATTTCGCTGAAATGATATGGTTTTTTTATAAAATCATTCATTCCTACTGATAAAATATTTTGTATTTCATCTTTAAAAACATGAGCTGAAACTCCAATTATTTTAATCTTTTTATCATTTTCAACTTGACGGATAATCTTTGTAGCCTCCAATCCGTCCATTACCGGCATTCGTATATCCATGAAAATAAGTTGTGGATTCCATGTTTTATATTTTTCTAAGCCTTTTTGTCCGTTTTCTGCAATTTTTACCGAAAATCCAACATTTTCGAGAATACGTTGTAATAGTATCCAGTTTTCTTGTTGGTCTTCGATAATTAAAATTTTGTATTCAGGTTCGGTTGGTGCCAGTGACTTAATTGATTGATAATTATATTGAACTATTTCGGACTTATCGGCAAGATTAACAGGTATTTGCACTGTAAAGGTCGTTCCAGTATTAAGCTTACTTTCTACAGAAATATTTCCTCCAAACAGTTCTGCATATTGTTTACAAATCGTTAGCCCAAGTCCGGTTCCAATATGTGATGAAAAATTATTGCTCTGATAAAAAGGTTCAAATATTTTATTAAAGTCGGTTATATTAATCCCAATTCCTGTGTCCTGAACTTTTAATGACAACAGAACTGTTTTATTATCAAGTTTTTTAGCAATATTTACAGATAATTCTATCTTACCAATTTGAGTAAATTTAATTGCATTACCAAGCAAATTAATAAGTATCTGTTTTAGTTTTAATTCATCTGTCTGAATATAAATAGGCACTTCATTATCAATAATATATTGTAGAAATAATCCTTTTGCTTCGGCTCTCTGGCTCATTATTAAAACAATATCGTACAATGTATTTTTGAGATTAAATGGCGAAATTTCCATTTTTAACTGCCCTGCTTCAATTTTAGAAATATCTAAAACTGTATTAATCAGATTTAAAAGATGTTCACCGCTACGATTTACAATTTCTAAATTTTTTTGTTCATCATCCGGAATTTTGGAATTTAGTTTCATAATCTGAGTAAATCCAAGAATAGCATTCAAAGGTGTTCGTAGTTCGTGGCTCATATTTGCAAGAAAAATACTCTTCGACTTATTTGCCAATTCTGCTTGCTCTTTAGCTTTTGTGGCTTTTTTTCTTTGACGACTCGAATATTCGGCAATTGCAGAAATAATTGAACTATTAAACATAAAAACAATCAAACTAATCCAATCGGCATCGGAGTTAATAAAAGGTTTAGTTGTTAAAAATTGCCAACCAAAAATGACAATTAAACAGGTTATGCTTGCAGATAATATACCTGTAAAAAAATTTCCAAATAGAGCAGCAACCATAACTGCCGGATAATAAGTTATCCATACAACTTTGTTTTCAAGTGAACCTAACAAAAATTTTCGTATCAATGATGCAACAACAACTGTTAGAACTGCAATAAAAATTCGTTTTAGAATTTTATTTAATGAAATATTATTTATGTTACCTATCATTATTAGTTTGACTTGATATATATGTTCATACATAAATAATTACTTATGTATGCCTATAATTCAGTCTATTGAAACATTATTATACAAATAAAATTTATTCACTAATTTCTTATAAAATGAGGCATTTCAGTAGGAATTTCAATGCTAATTTCGATTAAACCAGCCATAATTCCATTTTCGTACCATGGCGATTGATGAATTAATTTTTTAATTCCGTTTTTTAATATTGTATATGAGTTTGGTGTGCCTGAACTAAATAATTCCGTAATTTTTGCTTTTGAATTTTCATTATGAAAATCGAAAATATTTTTGCCAATTAATGAGCTTCCACCGTATTTCTCAAATACTTGCTCAGATTTTTTATTCATATAAATAAATTTTCCATTTAAGTCGCAAATAGTTACTGCTGAAGGAAATTCATCGAAATATTTTAAAGATTTGTTCATTATTCTATAATTAATTTGCCAATAGTTACAGTTCTGGTATAATATACAAATTTGTTGTTTTTTAAAATTTTCCCGAAAAATCGGGATAATTAGTGTCTTGGTGTCTTCCGATTCATCGGAACAAGTCTTGTGGCATTTTTATAATTAATTACTTTTCGGAGTGGACTCATAAAAATAAAATTTAAGAAAAATTAACAAATATAATAAAATACTTAAATTAGTGATTGGGCATAATGTCCTGCTTCAACTTTTCTTACTTCAAGAATAACAATCGTTTTGTATAGTAACCTATTTATTTATAATCCTTTAAAATTTTGAAATCGAACAATCTGAAGCAAACAATGATTTTTTTGATTAACCAAAATTATAAAATATTTTTAAGTTTTTAAGACTAAATTGTTAATATGTATTTGATTAAAGTCTTTTAAAAATTAAAATATTAAATACATTTGCCTATCAAGTTTAAAAAATGAGTAAAAAAATTCTTGCATATTTTACATTTAGTTTGTTATTTATCAGTCAATTATTGTCGCAACAAATTGATTCTGATAACGTAATTTATGAAGATTCATTACAACTTACAAATCATGCATATTTAATATATGAAAATTTTTGGGATAATGAGTTTGTTAAAAATAAAGCTTTATATAGCTCCGACCTTTCTGATACGGTTCTTTATTTAAATAAATGTGAGTATATTTCTCCAATAAAAGGAAGATTTTTATCTCCTTATGGACCAAGAGGTAGAAGAAATCATGCAGGAATCGACATTAAATTAAACAAAGGTGATTCTGTAAAATGTGCATTTAATGGAAAAGTCAGAGTTGCCAAAAGTATTGGTGGTTATGGTAATGTTGTGGTAGTTAGGCATTACAACGGACTTGAAACAGTATATGCTCACTTGTCGAAAATAATAGTTAAGCCCAACGATTTAATTAATGCCGGTGAAATTGTTGGGTTAGGCGGAAGAACCGGAAGAGCAACTACAGAACATTTACATTTTGAAATCAGATACTTAACAAAATCATTAAATCCAGCTTTGGTTATTAATACCGAAAATTATGAATTAACCTCAGACTCTTTGTATATATCTGATAACAAGTTTTATTCTAAGTATGAGAGTATTAAAAATGATAAAAAAGTAAAACAAATTACCATTGTAGATGATGATATTTTAGCTGAAAAATATCACGTGATTACTAAAGGAGATACATTATACACTATTTCCAAACGCAATAATGTATCAATTAGCGATTTATGCGAATTGAATAATATTTCAAAAAATAAAATTCTTAAAATTGGAACAAAACTAAGGGTTCAATAATTATTTTCGTTTTTAAAAATTCAGATTTCACGTTTTGTTAATCAACTTGACAAAGTTAAAATATGCTTATTTAATCCAGATAAATTAAATAATTAGTAATTTTGCAATATGGATTATCTTAGTTTATTTATTGATAGTTTTATTGAGTTATTCAATGAGGTTTCGCCTTATTTACTGCTTGGATTTTTTATTGCCGGTTTATTACACGTATTTGTTTCAAAAGAAAAAATTTTAAAATATTTTGGTAAACAAAACTTCCGTTCGGTTTTAAATGCTGCTATTCTGGGAGTTCCTTTGCCATTATGTTCATGTGGAGTAATTCCAACTGCAATGTCGATTTATAAAGATGGTGCTTCAAAAAGTGCCACAATTTCTTTTTTAATTTCTACACCACAAACCG
>MENC01000009.1:4472-10717 GCA_001768155.1 Bacteroidetes bacterium GWA2_30_7 | reverse complement strand
CGGCCATTTTAAATACATCCTCGAATGGAGGAATAGAGCCTAACATACCTGAAAGAAAATTCGCAGTTGATGTGCCTTTTCCTTCTTTACCACCACCGAGCGAATCCCAAACAGTAATTTTATCAATTTTAATGTTTTTAATTGCTTCGACCTGATGTTTAACCAGTTCGGGTAATTTATCGGCAATCATCAGCATTACAGCATCTTTAGAATTATTTTTGGCTGCTTTAACAATCATTTCAAATCCATCGGCTTGTTTGCTTAAAATCTGATAAATACCTTTTGCTTCGGCTTCCATTTTTAAGAAAATTGCATCGGCATCACCTTTTGCTAAACGGCGTATTTGCTCGGCTTTAGCTTCTGCATCAATTTCTACCCTCTGTTTTTCAACTTCTGCCGGAATTACAATATTTGCTAATTGAGTTGCTTTATCTCTTGCAGCTCTTATTAATTCCGCATTTTTTTCAGCTACATAAGCTTCTTCAAGGGCATTTGCTTCTTTAACTTTTTCGGCAGCAATCGCTTTACGATTTGCTTCAGCTTCTTTTTCACGTCTGTCGGCATTTGAGTTTGCAATTGTTACTTTTGCCATATTTTCACCTGCTACAGCAGTTGCATTAGCTTCAGCAACCTGAACGCGTTGGTCTTGCATTGCATTAGCTTCGCCAATTTCTCCATCACGATTTTTCTCGGCAACAGTTTTCTTAGCATCGTTAATTGCTTTTGCAGCAGCTTCTTTTCCTAACGCTTCAATATAACCCGATTCGTCTTTAATATCGGTAACGTTTACATTTATCAGTTTCAAACCAATTTTTTTAAGTTCTGCTTCAACATTTGACGAAACATTTGCAAGAAATTTATCACGATTGCTGTTAATTTCTTCAATATCCATTGTTGCAACAACAAGCCTTAACTGCCCAAATATTATATCTTTAGCAAGGTCGTGAATTTGTTGTTGATTTTGTCCTAAAAGTCGTTCTGCTGCATTTTCCATAATTCCCGGCTCTGTAGAAATACCAACTGTAAATCTGGAAGGTACATCGACCCTAATGTTCTGCTTACTAAGTGCATTTGTTAAGTTAACCTCAATTGAAATAGGAGTTAACGACATATATTCATAAGCCTGAATTATGGGCCAAATAAATGCTGCACCACCATGAATACATTTTGCCGAAAGTCCACCGGCACGAGTTCCTTTGCCAACTTTTCCATACACCACCAAAATTCTATCTGACGGACATCTTTTGTATCTTCTGAAAAGTGAAAAAATCAGAATAAATACAAATAAAATTACCGCTACTACTGCTAAAACAAAATACTGTTCCATAATTTATGATTTAAGATTTAATAATTTCAAAATTCATTATATAAAGTGCTCATGTGTTCATGTTCTTAGGTGTTAGAGTGCTTCTGCAAACGGTTTAACTATTTAATAATTTAACAAACAATCTCTTCTAATTTCTATCTTCTTTTACCACATAGACACACTTCGACAAAACTCAGTGCATCGCATAGACACACTTCGACAAAGCTCAGTGCATCGCATAGGTTTCACATAGTTAATAAATCATTCTTCTCCTTTAACATTTTAAATTTGATGTTTTACACTTCGATAAACTCTGTGCATCGCATTTTACATTTCTTTTAAACCTCTTCTAACCTCTATTTTCTAATTTCTATCTTCTAACGTCTATTTTCTTACCAATAAAATATTACTTTCGATAACATCAACAACTGTAATTAAGCTTCCACGTTGAATTTCGTTTTCATCGTCGGTTACTGCATCAAATTCTCTTACAGCACCTTGTACATTAATATTAACTTTTCCTTTTCCAGTTCTTTTTGGAGGGATAAATAAGTAAACTTCGCCTTGTTTGTTAATTGAATTTTTAATATTCAACGTTCCGCTTACAGAAAGTTTGCTCATAAAATAATAAATAGAAGCCATAATAACCATCATTAAAATACCACTTATAAATGATACAACAATCGTTACCGGATTAGAAAAACCTGCATTTATACATGCTATTCCAATCCACGAAAAAATAGTAAAAAATCCAATTAGGTTTTTTAATGTAATAAACTGCAAACCAATACCTGAATCTCCACCCACATCAATATCTGTATGACCACTCATTTCGACACCATCATCAACATCTCCACCAATAAAAGTCATTAACAGTTGGAAAATAAATATTATCGAAAAAGGGATAGCAATAATCCAGTATATTTTTTCAATAATAGTAAGTACAGCCCACCATTCAGAAAAATTTGAAAACATAGTTATGTTAATTTAGTTGTTTTCCAAATATATAATTATTTTTTTAAAGTTTATATAAATATGCTTTTAAATTGTTTTATTTTGAAAACTCAAGTCTTTGTTTTAATTTAGTGTAAAATTTTAAAGCTATGAAAACTATAATTGCAATCGTTTTTTTGGGAATTATTTCTTTAACTACTACTGCTCAGGAAAAGCAAAAAGTCGAAAAACCTGAATATAATAAATTGTATAAGCACTCTTTGGGAGCTGGGGCTGGTTTTACTACAGGGTTAGGTATTTCTTACCGATATTTTCCTAAAAAATTAGGTTTTCAATTAAATGTAGCCCCTCATTATCAAGATTATGGAAAAGAAGCATTTATAAGTGCAGGGTTAACGTTTCTTTACAATCTTTCTGAAAGTAAATATAGTGCCGTATATGCGTATTTTGGAAATCATTTATTACACACTAGCGAAGTTAAAAAACAGGGAGATTCTTTTTACAATAGTGCAACTGGTTATTACGAATATACTTATACAGATCATACAGTAGTGAAGGATGTTATAAATTCTGGAATTGGTTTTGGATTTGAATTTAATACTCAAAAGCGAGTAACTTTAAATCTTATGGGTGGATATGCACAATATAATTCTTTTGAAAGATTATTTTTTACTATTGAAGCAGCTTTGTATTACAGGTTTAATTAATGTATAATATGATTTTTTTAACCTTAAAATTAAAAATTATATTTAACAAGTTATTTTATTTAATATCACTCTACTAATTTATTATAAAAATATATTATGAAAAAAATTTTAATTTTCGTTTTTTTTGGAATTTTATCTCTAACTATTACAGCTCAGGAACAACAGAAAGTGGAGAAAATTATACATTTAAAAAAATATAAACATTCTATAGGAATTGGTGCTGGAGCAACTACAGGGCTTGGAATTTCGTATAGATATTTTCCAAAAAAACTTGGCTTTCAGTTCAATTTTGTTCCATTTTATGAAGATTATGGAAGCGAATCTTTTGTAAGTACAGGTTTAACTTTACTTTACAATTTGAAAGAAACTGAACAAAGTGCATTTTATGCTTATTTTGGAAATCATTATTTACATAATACTTATGGAAATAATGTAAATCTGTTCAATAATAATTCTCGTTATTATGATTATGATAAACCAAATTTACAATACGATTTTTATAATTCAGGCATTGGCATGGGCTTAGAATTTAGTACTAAAAAGCAAGTAACTTTAAATATTATGTTAGGTTATGCACAATACAATACATTTGAAAGATTATTTTTTACAGCTGAGGCAGCGTTATATTATAGGTTTAATTAATCTTATTCAAATAAATTCTTAAAATGATAATTGATACAATAATTTCCGAATTAAATAATTCCAAAATATTATTAGAAAAATTTCTCAACGATTCTGAAAATTTCAGAAAAATTGAAAATGCCGGAAATTTAATAGCTGATGCAATAAACAACGGTAATAAAATAATTTCTTGTGGAAACGGCGGTTCAATGAGCGATGCAATGCACTTTGCCGAAGAAATGACAGGAAATTTTCGCAAAAAACGCCGTCCACTTCCTGCAATTGCAATTTCCGACCCATCTTTTATAACTTGTGTGGCAAACGATTATGGGTTTTCACAAATTTTTTCACGTTGGATTGAAGCATTTGGTAATAAAGGCGATATTTTATTGGCAATCAGCACAAGCGGAAACTCCGAAAATATCATAAAAGCTTCTGAAACAGCTATTTCGAAAGGAATGTTTGTTGTTTCATTAACCGGAAAAGATGGTGGAAAATTAGCAGATTTAAGTACTGTCGAAATTCGAGCTCCTTTTTACGAATTTTCTGATAGAACTCAGGAAATTCACATCAAAATTATACATTCACTTATTCAGTATGTTGAACTGAAACTTAATCTTTAATCATGCTTGTTAAAACGTTTGGTTCGGCAGTTTATGGTATTGATGCCATTACAATTACAATAGAAGTAAATGTAACAGGTGGGGTAGGAATTTTTCTTGTTGGATTGCCCGACAATGCTGTAAAAGAAAGCCTTCAAAGAATTGAATCGGCACTTAAAACCAACGATTTAAAAATGCCATATAAAAAAACTATTATAAATATGGCTCCAGCCGATATTCGTAAAGAAGGCTCGGCTTACGATTTACCTTTAGCTATTGGAATGTTAGCAGCATCTGAACAAATGAATTTCGACATACTACACGAATATGTAGTTATGGGTGAATTATCGCTTGATGGTTCAATTCAGCCAATGAAAGGAGCTTTGCCAATAGCTATTCAAGCCAGAAAAGAAAAATATAAAGGACTTATTTTACCAGTTCAAAATGCTCGTGAAGCTGCTGTTGTAAATGATTTAGATGTTTATGGAGTTGAAAACATAAAACAAGTAATTGATTTTTTTAACGGAATTAGTAAACTCGAAAAAACAATTGTAAATACACGTGACGAATTTTTTGAAACTGTAAATCATTATCAAACAGACTTTTCAGACGTAAAAGGTCAGGAAAATGTTAAACGAGCTTTAGAAATTGCTGCTGCCGGAGGTCATAATATAATAATGATTGGTGCTCCGGGTGCAGGAAAAACTATGCTTGCCAAAAGAATTCCAACCATTCTTCCACCACTTTCACTATTTGAAGCACTCGAAACTACAAAAATTCATTCAGTTGCTGGAAAACTTGATAAAACAAGTGCTTTAATGACAACTCGTCCATTTCGTTCGCCACATCACACAATAAGCGATGTAGCACTTGTGGGAGGAGGTGCATTTCCTCAACCCGGCGAAATTTCGCTTTCACACAATGGAGTTTTGTTTTTAGACGAATTACCTGAGTTTAAAAGAACTGTGCTAGAAGTAATGCGTCAGCCACTTGAAGATAGAATAGTTACTATTTCCAGAGCAAAGTTTACAGTCGAATATCCTGCAAGTTTTATGCTGGTGGCATCTATGAATCCTTGTCCATGTGGATTTTACAATCATCCCGAGAAAGATTGCGTTTGTTCGCCCGGAGTTGTTCAAAAATATCTGAGTAAAATATCTGGTCCACTTTTAGATAGAATTGATATTCACCTCGAAGTTATTCCGGTATCATTTGAAAAACTAACAGATAATAGACCTTCTGAAACAAGTGAATCTATCAGAAACCGAGTAATTGAAGCAAGAAAAATTCAGGAAGAAAGATTTAAAGAAATTGTGGGAGTTTATAGTAATGCTCAAATGTCGTCGAAAATGATTAGAGAGTTCTGCGGTATTGATAAAGCCGGTGAATTATTATTGAAAAATGCGATTCTGAAACTTGGATTATCTGCACGTGCATATGATAGAATTTTAAAAGTATCACGTACAATTGCCGACCTTGAAAACAGCAAAGAAATAAAGCCTCATTTTCTTGCCGAAGCTATTCAATATAGAAGTTTGGATAGAGAAGGATGGGCTGGTTAGAAATTTCAGAACTCACGAAGAGAAAAATTGATTATTGACAGTTAATCTTCTAAAAAAATTTCAAAATTCCTTATTTTTTCTTTCCAAGCTACCGGTATTTCAATTGAAATTTTCTTAAAAAAATCGTAACAAACAATTACAGATTTGTTTATAGCGTTTAGTTCCATATTCTGATTATAAATAGCTTGTTCCATTTCAAAACTTTTTGTTCCAACCTGGTTAGTTCTTGAATAAACTATAATACTATCGTGCAAATAAATGGGTTTTAAATAATCAACAGTTGTTTTAACCAATACAACTCCAAAGTTTTTCCAGTCGATTATATTTTCAAAAACTAAATCAAAATATTTTAAACGACCAACTCCAAAATAATTAATATACTCTGTATTATTAACATGTCCCATTAAGTCTAAATCGTTGAATCGAATCTGAACAGGAACTGAATGTTTGAATAACTCAAGTGATATTTGTTTTTCAATTTTTTGCATCTAAA
>MENC01000009.1:0-4464 GCA_001768155.1 Bacteroidetes bacterium GWA2_30_7 | reverse complement strand
AATTGAATTTTTACTTTTGAACTCAGGAACTATTGTTTTCATTTTTTTTACAATCTCTACGCAATCGGGCGATTTTGTTAATTCCATAAGTTCTGATACCGAAATATTAACTTCAGAATGCTTATATTCAGCAACTTTAGCAATCATAATTTTCTTATTATGAGTCGGAAGATTATTTTCGCCAATGTGTAATAACTCTTCGTAAAGCTTTTCTCCGGGTCTTAATCCTGTAAATTCAATTTTAATGTCGGTTCCGAGCGTTAAGCCTGAAAGTTTAATCATTTTTTTGGCTAAATCAACAATTTTTACCGGTCGTCCCATATCGAAAATATAAACCTCACCACCTTTTCCCATTGCTCCGGCTTCAAGCACCAACTGACATGCTTCGGGAATTGTCATAAAAAAGCGAGTAATTTCGGGATGAGTAATTGTAACTGGTCCACCCGCATCAATTTGTTTTTTAAATCGCGGAATTACCGAACCATTTGAGCCTAATACATTTCCAAAGCGTGTTGTAATATAAGCTGTTTCAGATTCTTTATTTAACGATTGTATGTATATTTCGGCAATTCGTTTCGATGCTCCCATAATATTTGTAGGATTTACAGCTTTATCGGTAGAAATCATTACAAACTTTGTTACCTTATATTTATTTGCTAAATCGGCTACGATTTTTGTTCCGCAAACGTTTGTTTTAATGGCTTCTGAAGGATTGTTTTCCATCATTGGAACATGTTTATAAGCTGCTGCATGAAAAATAATTGAGGGTTTGAATTTGCTGATTATTTCTTCAACTCTTGACTTGTCGGTAACATTGCCAATTATTGCTTCATAGTTTTTAAAATTTAATTGCTCTAACATTTCTAGCTCTAAATCGTAAAGTTCAGACTCGGCTTTATCAAACAATAAAATTGATTTTGGTTTAAATCTGGTTAACTGACGTACAATTTCGCTTCCGATAGAACCGGCTGCACCGGTAACTAAAATAGTAGAATTTAAAATGATATTACCGATTTCCTTAACGTCTAATCTAATTGGACTTCGTTCGAGCAAATCTTCAATTTTTACAGTTTTAATTTGATTTAAACTAAGTTCGCCATTAATCCATTTTTCGATAGGAGGCACATCCATAACTGTAACATTGTGATTTAAACACATTTCAATAACATCTTTTTTGCGATTTTTTCCAAGATGTTTTTTTGATATTATTAATTTTGAAACGGAGTATTTATTAAATAAATATTCGAGCTTATCGACATGAAAAATTGAAGTTCCTTCCAGCTTTTTTCCTCTGTTTCGGTTTGTATTATCAATCAGTGCAATAATTTTATATTTAAACTCAAGGTCTCTTTCGAGAGTTCGCTTTGTTGCAATTGCAGTATCGCCTGTTCCGTATATAATTATGTTGTTTTTTTCTTTATTTGCGGTATTTAATTCGTAATAAATAAATTTCACAAACATTCGGAATGCAATTAATGCAAATACCGAGTTAATAAAATCAATAATTATTATCGAATATGGTATTAAAAAAGTTTGATTAATAAAGTAGTAAGAAACTACATTGTATATTGCAAAAAGTACTGAACCTGAAAGTATTGTAATAAAAATCCGTTCGGCATCTTCTGTACTGGTAAATCGAACAATACCTCTATATGTTTTCCCAATTATAAAAGTAAAAATACGAACAAAAACAACCGTTGGAATTACAACTTTTAATGAAGATAAATCGGGTTCGGGAACAGAAAAGTTAAACCTGAGCAAATAAGCCAGAATAATACTAAAAAATACAATAATTGTATCAATTAATAGTATTACCCACGAAGGAGTATTTTTTCTTAAAATATTAATTTCGTTCATTGAAAATTAATAAGATGACGTTTAAGATTTTATAGTTGTTCGTTTCGATGTTTATTATGTTTCATAGCGAAAATAATTCTTTAATGCTATTTGAAATAACTCTTGCGGATATATTTATTCCATCAAAATATGTATCACCCTCAAACTCTTCTGCTACCCAAATAAATTTTTCTTTTCCATTCATTTCTACTTTCATTGGAATTAAATGAACTCCTGTTGAGTAAATTTTGGGTTCAAATTCTGTAATTTGCTTCCCTATAAGTATTTGTTCAATCTTTAAACACATAAGATTAAAATATTTCGGTAAAAATTATGCAAAACTTTTAAAATGTAGTAATTCATCTTTTGTAAAATCATCTTCATCAAAACGAAGTAGCTTTTCATATTTGTCAGCAAATATTCTCGGCATACATTCTACACCATCATAAAAATTTTGTCCCTCAAAACCTGTAGCAACCCAAGCCCAAGTTTCTTTTTCATTTAAAATAATTTTAATAGGACTTAAATAAACTCCATCACTAAAAATGACATCTTTATCTATAAGATTGTCATTGGGGTTTCTCATTAAATTATTTTTTGGTTTCTTGAAATTATTTTTCATAGTACTATTTTTTGTAAAAATTTCTCTTGAACTTTTGTAAAATTCTTTACACTTTCAAAAAATCATCAAACTCTTCATAGTTTTTAAAAACATAATCTTGTTTATTTCATTAATATAAATTTGTGCAGTGTACTGTATTTATAAACCTCCTAAAACCCTCATAATACATAGCCTTTGTTAGCATTATAATCATATTTTGAGTAATAATTTATATTAAAATTCAAATACCATTTTCGTCTGTGTCAGATAAGGAATCAATCTGTTTTCGGCAAGCGAAATATATTCTGGGTTTGTGTCATAACCAATATAGTTTCTTTCAGATTTAATTGCTGAAACCGCAGTTGTTCCACTACCCATAAAGGGGTCAAGGATAATGTCATTTTTGAATGAATACAATTGAATTAATCGAAAAGGAAGTTCTTCAGGAAATGGTGCAGGATGTCCAATACGTCTTGCACTTTCTGCATTCATTGTCCAAATGGATTTTGTCCATTCCATAAATTGCTCTTTTTTGATAGTATTTTCTTTTTCGATTTTTTCTCTCTTATAGTCACCTTTTGAAAACACTAAAATATATTCATGAATATCTCTAAGAATAGGATTTGCAGCACTTTGCCAACTTCCCCACGCTGTGGAAGGGCTTGCGCTTGCTGCTTTATTCCAAATAATTTCACCTCTCATATTAAAACCAATGGCAAGCATCATTTTTGAAATGTAATCAGACAATGGTATATATGGTTTTCGTCCAAGATTAGCAACGTTAATACAAGCACGACCTCCATTAATTAGAACTCTATATGTTTCTTTAAAAGCATTTTCTAACAATTTCAGATATTCACTCAATGAAAGATCATCGTCATATTCTTTTGTTACATTGTAAGGAGGAGAAGTAATCATTAAATGAATAGAATTATTTGGTAACTCTTTCATATTTTCTGCTGAACCAAAAATAAATTTATTTAAGAGTTCACTAGGCAGCTTATTTTCTGATTTATCTGCTACATCCTTACTTTCCAGATTTGAATACATTTTTGAATTGTAAAACTTGGAACTATCGTGATTGATTCTTCCACTAGTTCCAAAAGAACTGGTAGTTGTTCCATTCTTTTTTACTATTGTTGTTCCCATAATTCAATCCATCTTTTAAAAGGTTTAAAGTCAACTATTTCTTTCTTCCAATTAATAGGAATTGATAGTGTGTTTTTATGTTGAAGCAATTCTTGAATCGCTTTACAACTCATTTCAACACCCCTTGGATTTGTTCCGGGCTTTGGAAGCTTTATGTATGATTCTCTTCCAATATTTTCTATCACTTCAAATTGTGTTTCTTTTGGAATGTAATAAAAACCGCCACCGTTAGCCCAATTAATTTGCACAAAAATCATATCGCATGACGGCAAATATTTTTCACTAAACTCCTTCGATTTTTCAGCATCAACAGTCCAAATAAGTTTTACACCACTTGGATTTTTTCCTGTTATTGTTTTTATTGAAATAGGATTATTAAAAACTTCAACATCAACTTCAGATTCTGTAATCGGAATTTCAGTTTTAACATTTATTTCGCCAAATTTATATAAAAATAAAGCGACAATAATTTTTTCTCTAACAGAACCTACTTCCATACCAATTTTTCCAGCTCTCGAACTTTCCAACTCTGCAATGTGGAATAATTTTGGAAGTTTGTCTTGAATTTTTTTAACCATTTCTTTATCATCAAATATCTCTTTAATTCTTTGATTCATTTTGACAAACTTTATAATATATTGTTTCGGTATTTTTATTGATTCAAAGATAACATTTTTATTACTTTTCTATTAGAAACTTACTATAGCCTTAAAAAGAGTGAAAAAACAAGATTATAGAAATAGAATGTATTTTTATCTATTACGGTTTTAAATTTTGTGTCGTTTTTGTTGCCCATTTTTTAAAGTTCGAATTTCTGTATTTTAAAAATGAATCGTTCCAAAGTAAAATATAAAGCTAAAAGCCATAAACTGAGGGCA
>MENC01000008.1:18195-21476 GCA_001768155.1 Bacteroidetes bacterium GWA2_30_7 | reverse complement strand
AGTGTTCAAATATACGATTGTGAGGAAATTGACGTTGGTTTCTTGGAAGGAGCCACTATAAAATTTACTGGTAATGGAGTTTGTGGTACTGCAACACACTTTTACGATTCAGGTACTATTTCAGAAGCAATAAACGATGAATCATGTTCTGCTGCTTCTGCTTCAAGATATGTAGTTCCACAGGCAAACCCTTACACTTATAATGTTTCAAATACTATAGATACAGCTTATATTACGTGTAGTCCCGGAACTTGGAACTCAAGTTGGGGTTCTCAAAATGTTACTGATTCAACCTCTTTTACTAAAAACATCAACCCACCTCCAACAGTAGATACTTGGTTTATTTTAACAGTTATTGATAATTTTGGTTGTGTAAAAATAGATTCTTCATTATTTGTAACATCTACTGATAGTGTTATTATAACTCCAGCAGGACCATTTTGTGCAAATATTGGCGACCAACAATTGATAGCAAGTCCAACTGGAGGTACGTGGTCTGGTGACAGCAGTTGTGTTTCATCGGCAGGTTTATTTCATACAAATATAGCACCTGGTACTTACAATGTTACTTATAGTATTGGTGGAGCTTGTCCTAATTCTGATTCAATTCAAATTATATTAAAACCTGAATTAACTGTTACCAATATTTTTGATACTTGCGATGCCGGTGTAATTGTTAGCTTTATTATTTCTGGTGGTAATATTGCCGATTTTGATGTTACTGGAATGAGTGATGGAAATATTGATACAACAACTGGTGAATTTATTAGTAACCCTATTTTGGGATTAGGAAATAACCCTTGGACTTTCTTAGTTGAAAATACCGTTCTTAATTGTGGCTCAGTTACAGTTTCAGATATTGAAAATTGCCTATGTGAGTCAAATGCCGGAACAATTTCTTCAAATTTAATAGTTGCTTGTGAGTCGGAATGTGTAACATCTGATTTGCCTTCAAGTACTTTTACTCAGGATTCTTATAATAATGATACATTAGTTTACTATCTGCACACCAGCTCTTTAAATCAAATTATTAATCCGGTAGATTCAAATCTTACAGGTTCATTCTGTTTCAACTCTACTACAATGCAGTATAATACATACTATTATATAAGTGCAGCGGCTGGTAATAAAATAACTATTACTGATTCACCTTTTGTGTGGGTTGATATGGCAGATACATGCTTAGATTATGCTCACAGCACTCCTGTAATGTGGTTAAAAAATCCAACTTCATTTGCAGGAAATGATACATCTGTTTGTGGTAAAACAATTCATTTAAATGCTTCATTGCCAGATGTAGGAAATGGAAATTGGGCAACATCTTGTAGTAATACCTTTATATCAAGTACTACAGTTACAAACCCCGAAGTAGTTAGTGTTTATGGGACTTGTACTTTTAGTTGGATTGTTAATAACTCTTATGGGGCGAAAGTTTGTTCAGCAACTGATTATGTAGATGTTATATTTAAACCATTACCATCAGCAAATGCCGGAGATGATATTGCAAATGTTTGCGGAAAGACAACTGATTTATCAGCAGTGTTAAGTGTTCCCGGTTTAAGTACTGGTCAATGGTCTGGAACTGGTGTTTTTTCAAGTCCTGCTACAGAAAATACATCTGTTACAGTTCCTTCTTACGGAACTTACACATTTACTTGGGCGGAAACAGGAAATGGTGGATGCATTGATGAAGATGATATAAACGTAACATTTGTTCAATCACCAGAGCCGGTTTTACCTTTGTTATATACTGTTTGTGGGTTGAATGATACTTTAATTGTACGAAATGCAACAATTAACGGTTCTTGGTCTGTTTCGCCTTCAACTTCTGGTTTTTTCCCTGATACATATTATGATGACCATAATGATACTACATATTTTCAAGCTAATAACTATGGAATAATAGATATTATATGGCGAGATACAATGGGACTTTGTGGTTCGGTTGATACAATGAAAGTTAATTTCTTAGCAGTACCAAATGCAGCTATAATAACAGATGAAAATGTAACACCTCATACAGTAAATAAAGTTTGTGGTTGTACTACTACATTATATGCAAATACAAGTGGTTCTGACTATCCGGGATTTTGGGATAGTAATATTGCTGGTGCTGTTTATAGTGATTATGATAGCATAGTGTCAACAATAACAATTCCTTGTAATAGCAGCACTTTTGGTTCAGAAGCATTCAGAGATGTTGAGGTTTACTGGCGTCAGTACAATGGTAATTGTACAGATATGGATATATATACAATTACATTTTTGCAATTACCTCAGCCATTTGCAGGTAGCGATACTATTTCTTGTTCTTTAACTACAACATTAGATGGTGATTGGAGCTTAGGAGATGGAGTAAATGATGCTACTTTTAAATGGAAATTAGTATCAGGAACTGCTGTTACATTTAATCCATCAGCAGCTAATATATTAAATACATCAGTTGAAGCTAGTTTACCTGGTGTTTATGAATTTGAAATAGTTGAAACAAATAATTATAGTTCATCATGTTTCAATTCAGATACAGTAAAAATAGAATTTATGGTTCGTCCATACTTCGATGCAGGTAATGATACACTTGTATGTGGGAATTGTGTTCAGTTAAATGCGATACCAGCAAATAATCCAGTGTCTGATTATGTTAACTGGATACCATTAAATAATACAAACGGAGTTACTTATACTCCAGCCGATACAGATCCCCATGCTTTAGCATGTTTTAATTATAGCCAGAATAAAGACTCTATAACTTTTTATTGGAGAGAAACAGTATTACCTACAGTTCAAAATCTATTGGATTTAGGTTATAAATGTTACTATGAAGATGATGTAGAAGTAACTTTTGTTCGTGAACCAGTAGCAAGTATAAATATTAATGACTCCGTAGCCTGTGGTAAATCTATTACTTTTTATGGAAACCAATCTACTATTTCTGGTGCTACATATTCTTTATTAGATGCAAGTGATGATTCTACAACAATTACTCCTGCAACATTACCATATAATTTTAATATTGAAGTTACAGATACTTCTTATGGATTACATTCATTTTATTTTGTTGTAAGTAATTCACAATGTAGTGATTCAATTGATGAACCATTTATAATTAATTTTTATCAAAGCCCAACTCCAGATGCAGGTCAAGTACTTGATACAGCTTGTGGTTTATGTTTTGGATTAGAAGCAACTAATCTAATTCAGGGTTCTACAGTCACCTGGAGTCCAATAGGTTCAAGTGTATCTTTTTTATCTACTGGAACAAGTACAAGTAATTCTATTAT
>MENC01000008.1:14949-18161 GCA_001768155.1 Bacteroidetes bacterium GWA2_30_7 | reverse complement strand
TTTCATTTTCAGCTACTGATAACCTTCAACCATTATTTACGTGGACTGAGTCTTTTGATATTTTAAATTCTGGTTCATCTCCAAATTTGAATTATGCTTGGTGTTGCGATACTACCGATACAACACATAGTGTAACTCTTGTAAGTACTAATATATATAATTGTCCATCAAAACCAGTTACACATCAGTTAAACGAACCTCCAATTATTAATATTGATTTCAATGTTACAGATGCTGAATGTAGTTATAACAACGGAAGTATTACTGTTTCGGCAACAGGAGGATTTTCTCAACCAACGAGTACTTTTACTTACACATGGGGTTCTCCAATTACATCTAATGTAAATAACCAAACACAGGATTCGTTATATTTTGGCAGATATATTGTTTCTGTTACAGATGCTTGGGATTGTCAGGTTTCGGATACAGTTTTTATTGAAAATTTTGGAGCTACTGTTGTTGCAATGTTTGATACACTTAGTTTTCAAGATAGTTATAATGCACCGGCTACAATATCTTTTACAAATATGTCAATAGATGCAAATAATTATATTTGGTATTTCAATAACACTAACCAACTAGGGTTATATGTTGATTTTACTGATATATTGACTAGAAGTTTATGGAATCCAACTTATACTTTCAATCCTAAATATCAGCTTCCTGGTGGGGCAAAAATTGATACTGTAGATAATCCTACATTTACTTATGACGATGGTGGCGATTTCTGGGTATTTTTAATAGCAATTAGTGAGTATGGTTGTGTTGATACAATGCTTTATAAAAAGATACATGTTGAATATCTTCCAATTATCGAAGTTCCAAATGTATTTACTCCAAATGGTGATACTTATAACGATTTATTTACTATTAAAGTAAAAAGTTTAGAAACATTTTCGGGAGTAATATTTAACCGTTGGGGACATAAGGTTTACGAATGGAACGACCCTGCTGATGCCGGTTGGGATGGTAAGGTTAATGGCGGAAGTTTAGCTTCTCCAGGAACGTATTATTATATGATAAATGGGGTTGGAAAAGATGGAACTCAATTTGGTCCTAATACTGATAATTGCGAAAAGTGTAAAGGATTTTTGCAATTAATAAGAGACTAATAATTTATACCGATACGGAATAGAAAAACGAAAAATTCCTATCGGTATAACTCACTCTAAATAGCTTTACTTTCGTAAACCTATTAAGATTGAGTATATTAAATAAATAAGAGCCGTGTCAGTTGATGCGGCTTTTTTTATTTAAAAGATATGATTGCTTTTCCGAAATTGAATTAATTTGAACAGGCATTATTTTAATAATTTTATTTCAATAAGTTCGCCTTCTTTTAAGGTGTTTATATCCGCAGGAATTATTCCTATTGCATCTGCATCTGCTAATGAATTGATATGGGCTGAACCATTAAAATCAATTAATTTTACTTGTTGATTTACAATTTTTAGAAGAATAAATTGTGTTCTTTCAGCCTTTTTTCTTGAGTAACTTGTATTAAGAGGTAGATGTAAATTATAATCGCAAACATTGCTTCCTGTTACTTTTTTTAATAACTGGCTTACAAAAAATTCAAACTGAAAGAATGATGAAACAGGATTTCCTGAAAGCCCAAAACAAAATAAATTATCTTTTTGTGCAAAGATTACAGGTTTTCCGGGTTGTATTGAAACTTTATTGAATAAAATATTAAAACCAAGCTCTTTAAGAATTGATTCGGTTAAATCAAATTCGCCGACTGATGCTCCTCCTGTTATAAGGATTACGGAAGTATTTTTATACAATTCAACAATTTTATTTTTTATACTTTCCTTATTATCAGCAACTAATCCGCCATATAAAGGAATACAAGCAGTTTTTTGTAATTGACCAATTAATTGATAGGCATTACTATTGCGAATTTTGGCTGATGAAATTTTTTCATAAGGTTCTAATATTTCGTTGCCTGTTACAATAATACCAACTTTTGGTTTAGTATATATTGGTACATTATATATTCCGGCTGATGCAAGTATAGCTAAATGACAAGGTTGCAGAAGAGTTCCCTTTTTTAATAAAAGTTGTTCTTTTTTAATATCTTCTGCTCTATAACAAATATTGAGATTTGTTTTATCGGCTACAAAGCGTACAAATTTATTTTCAAAAACTTGAACATCTTCAATTTTTATTACACAGTTTGCTCCTTCTGGAACAGGAGAACCGGTTGTTATTGAGGTACATTGGTTTTGATGAATTTTGACATTGGGCTGTTTGCCTGCAATAATATTTTCAACAATTTCGAGGTCGTTGCTCAGGTCTTCAATTCTACATGCAAAACCGTCCATTGCAGCTTTGTCAAAAGGAGGCATATCTATATCGCTGAAAATATCTTGTGATAAAACATAATTATATGCTTCTGTAAGTATAATATCAGAAATATCTAAATTACTTTTCTGATTATTAATTATTTCAATTGCTTGTTCAAAAGAAATCATATTATACAAATAATAGTTTTATACTTGCTATTAATAAAACTCCAGCAAGAAAATATCTTAAAACGTTTGAATTTAACTTAAATCCACCGCTATATGAACCCAATAATCCACCCGAAACAGCTAATATTAGCATAGGATAAATATTCTCATATAATTGGTTATTATAAATTACGAAACTTGAAAACCCGCTTACAGAATTAACAAAAATAAAAAGTGCCGATACAGCTGCAGTTTCTTTCATATTTCCCCAATTAAATATTAAAAATAGCGGACTAAGAATAATACCCCCACCGATACCAATTAATCCTGAAAAAAAGCCTAAAATTGCACCTGTAATTAATGAAGTATAAATTGAAGGGACAGTTGTTTTATCAGATTTTATATAATTTGTTACCACAATTCGTAGTAAAGCAAACAATAAAGCTATTGCTAAAATTATTTTATAAATTTTAGGTTCAATGCTTATCATCCCACCAATAAATGCCATTGGAAATGATGCAATTGCAAATTGCCAAAATAATCGAAATCTGAAATGACCGGCTCTCCAGTATGCTATAAAAGCTATTGCAGAAACTAAAATGTTTAAAATTAAAGCTGATGGTTTCATTATAAATGGTTCAAAACCATATAATGCCATTATTGCTAAATATCCACTTGCTCCGCCATGCCCGACAGAACTATAAAGAAAAGCAACAAAAAAAATCAGAAAATAAAATAAAATATCCATAATCTCCT
>MENC01000008.1:4247-14906 GCA_001768155.1 Bacteroidetes bacterium GWA2_30_7 | reverse complement strand
AAAAAATTATTATTAACAGTATTTAAAATAATTGTGTATATACCATTTTTTAAGCTACTTATATCTATGCTCTCAGAATTTGTATTAAAATGCATAACATTTTTTCCATTTATATCAATAATAATAGCTTTTGTTATTTCTGAGTTGTTTTTTATAAATAAAATATCTTTTGTTGGATTTGGGTAAATTATAAAGTAATTATCAGTATTTATACTTTCAATTCCGGTTGTATTTTCATTAACAACAAGTGATGACGTGAAAGTATTACGAACTGTTGTTTTTACATTAAATGCTGCATAAAATGTTAATGTTCCATTACTTGATGTAGGTGCAGTCCAATTAACCGACCACGATTTGGAATTATTTGAAGGTGTTGTTCCTCCGCCTTTATGAGTTACAGCATTATTATTATTAACGAGTTTTGTTTCAGTAGAGTTTGTAATTGCAAAAGTACCTATTTTATTATTTGTACTATTTTCGCAAGTTATTTCGAAGCCTACTTTTGTAGCACCTGTCATATTACAAGAAGAAGTAATAGTGTATGTTTGCCCTATAATATATCCAGATTGCGGAATATCTGATGTTATCCAGCCTGTTTGAGTTGTTGCGGTACCTCCATGACAATCAGTACAATTACTTCCATCTAAAGGAGAGCCGGTGTAGCCTCCGGGTGAACCAGAAGTATAAACCACTTCAGCAGTAAAAATAATAAATACAATAATTACTGAAACAAAAAGTAAAGTTATTTTCATATATTTTTCTTTTTTAAATTAAATAATCAATTTTTGTTGATATTACATAAATATTTAGTTATCAGGGAAATGCAATTTATGAGTCCACTCCGAAAAGTCTTTTTTTGCCACACTTCGACATGCTCAGTGCATAGCCAAAGCACTAAAACACAAAATTTTCACGAAAGGTATTTGTCTGACAATCTTATTTTTGTGGGTTTTGGTGCTTTGGTGATTTTGTGGCTATCTTGCATCTTTTGACTTTTTGGAGTGGACTCATCTATAAAGCAATAAATTATTCTAATAAATTTGCCATAAAATCTGAAAAGACATGAAACTGTTGTAACTATCAGTTATTTAGTAATGTTTTCACTCCCGACATCATCTTTTGCTTTTTTAAACTCTCTGATACCATTTCCAATTCCTTTCATAAGTTCAGGAATCTTTTTTCCACCGAACATTAATACTATTATTGCTACAATTAGTACAATTTGCCAAGGACCTATTACACCTAAAATAATAAATAAATTAATCATAATGCTATTGTTGTTTTAATTTTTGTTGATACCGGAAATGCTGTAATTTTATCATCTGTTAAAAATTGCTTGAAACATATTGCAAGAATTTTATAAAATTCAAAGGTAGTTCCATTTTCAATTTTATTTGAAAATTCTATAGTCCATTTTTTAAAATGATTATTATAAAAACTTACCTGATTTATCCAATAATGTTTTGCGTTTTTAATTTTATTGTTTTCGAGTTCAGAAATTTCTTTATAAATCATATAATATATAAATTCTAACTCAATTGCAATATGGTCTGGGGCATCTTTAATTTTAGTGTCAAACTCCAATCCCATATCATTATAAAAGTTAATAACCCATAATGTTTCGTCGCTCATTAAATTATTTTTTTGCCCAAAGTACATCGAACTATATGGAGGTGCTATCATTCCAAACGGACCGATAAACAGCCGAGAGTATTCGATTAATAATTTTTCGATATTAATTTTACTTTTTTGCTTTTTTAAATCAAGAATATAATCAATACATTTAGGGCTAATTAGTTCTATTGATGATAATAATGAGTCATATATTTTATTCGCTTTTATAATTTCTTTTTGAGGTTGACAAAATAATGCAGTAAAAATATTAAAGCAATTTGCCCTCGCTTTTTCTAAATTGATAAATTCTTTTTTTTTCATGTGTTTATATTTTTATTAGACGCTGATTATTGTGATTTTTTTTGCCACTAAGACACAAAAGCACTAAGTTACACCAAATTATCCATTCAACAATGTTACAATTTTTCTTTATCATAATTATCTTAAAAAACCTGCATCAAATGATTTAACACTGATGAAACAACCTTTGGTTGTTTTAAATTTGTGTAATTCGTGTCATACTCTTCTTGTGTGTTTATTATTAATCATAGGCGTTTCATAATTTTTTTTTGGAAAGGATAGCGAGGGAACTACTCCTCGCTATCGGGAAAGCTATATGAATAATTTACTACAAATTTTTATTTTGTTATTAATAAATTAGCTGACATTTTTTCATTTTGTGATTGTAAAACACAAATATATGTACCAGCTTTTAAATCAGAAATATTAACATTAATTTTTCCAACTCCATTTGTATAAATGTTATTATCAGAATATTGTTTAACTTCTCTACCTGTAATATCATATATTGAAAGATTTACCGGTGAAGTTTCACTTAAATCAAACTCAATGTTAGTAAATTCTTTTGCAGGATTTGGATAAATATTAAGTTTTTTAACTTTTGCTTGAGTAATAACTGGAGCTTTTGTAAGATAACTGAAATCATTTATATAATACACATTTGGACCAGTACCGTTATCTCCAGCTTCAAGAAACTCCCCTAGGTTATTTTTCAGCCTTTTGTAGTTTCCTGATGCTAAAAGCAAACTTATTTCGCTGCCAGAATCGTTCATATCTCCAAATACTCTTGCACCGGTAGGGCATGAAGCCATACAATAAGTTGTTGTTTCACCATCTAAAATTCTATGTTCGCAGAAATAACATTTTTCGGCAACACCTTCAGGTCTTACATTTGAATAGTAAGGATGTGTATAATCATGCATACTTGGCGGGGTTGTTGTGGCAGCCGTAACAACCTCGGCAGGCGTTGATGTACCTCCGGTTATAATTAATGAAGTACCTGACCAAAAAACTTGTGGTGTATCGCCCCATTCGTTAAATGAATTAACCGAATATTGAGCAGAAGAAGATGAAATATCTTCTGCACTATACGGACAATTAATCATACACTGTCTGCAACCAATACATCTTCCGTCATCTCTCATGGTTATACCCGATGCAGTTTTGTATAATGCTCTATTGCCATTTCCATCAACTGGAGCTAAACAACCGGCTATACAGGGAGCATTATCGCAATGATTACAGAGTACAGGTAAAATTCTATAGTTAACATTTGGAAATGTTCCACCTAATGTATTTACAAAATCGCACCAATTAAAAGTACTTTTTCCACTTTCAACCTGATGTTGGGTATTATTTTCTGTTTTACAGGCAATTGCACAGGCTCCGCAGCCTACACATTTTGATAAATCTATTGCCATTCCATATTTTGCCATAAATTAAATAATTTTAAAGGTTAAACAATTACTTTTTCAATTTTAACTCCCATAAATCCACCGTTTCGGACAGTAGAGCCGGTAATTCTATCATATTCATCTTTCATGATTACATTATTATTACCGCCTTTTTCTGTAAGTGTAGCATAATCGCTTGCAAAACGACCATAAGCCCAATGTCCTTGTCCATAACATTTTGCAACTGTTCCGGGTCTGATTCCTTCCCAAAGTTTTGCTTTACAAGTTAAACTTCCTGTAACAGAAGTTAGTTTTATAGTATCTCCATTTACAATTCCTAAAGCTGAAGCATCTGATGGGTTAATTTTGGCTACATCTGACCAATTTTCATCGCCCGGGTCGTTTTTCTTAAACTGATAATAAAATGGTAGATTTTGACTTCTTCCTTCACGATTATATCTTGATTTTGAATCAATAAATGTAAATGGGTAATCAGTTGTATTTCCATAACGATATGGTGCTTCGTAATGAGGAACAAATGCCAAATCGCCTTGCGCAGAATAACTACATGCAGTTAACAATGCATCAACAGTTGTTGAGTTATTTGTTGCATGAGTTTCGAGTAAGGATTTCAATTTTTGACTATAAAATTCAAATTTGCCCGATGGTGTACCGAAATTAGCCATATCGGAACCGTAACCTTTTTGAGAACTTTTTGCAACGCCTGTTGTTTTATATGTAGCCCATGTTAAATTATTTGCAGAATTTGAATAAACAGGATAAGTAAACAATTTGACTGCAATTTCTGCAAAAGTATATTCATCGGTAGGTGTAGCTGATGTTTCAGGGTCAACAAAAGAATTATAATAATCTAATAGATTGGTAAATCCTTTTTCGCTTAGTTTTTTGGCAAGCATGTAACTTATTTCATTTTCGTCGGCTCTTACATCAAATAATCTTGTAGCAGTTGGTTGTTGAATTGTAGCTTCGGAATATCTGTTTCCATGAGTTTTTAAATATGACCATTTTTCTGAACTGCTAAAAGCAGCAGGTAATAAAACATCAGCAAATTGTGAAAATTCAGAAGCATGAGTTGTAACATGAACGAAGAAAGGAAGTTGAGCTAATGCATCCCACCATCGTTGTGGTTCGGTTGTTGAAAATGCAAAATTACTCCAACATGCGATAGCAACTTTAATGTCATAAGGGTCTGCTGCAAGCATTGCATTTGGAGTATTGTTGGTTGGATATGCTTTTCTGAGTCCATCTTTATTTATAAGTGGATAGAGAGGAATACCACCCTGAACAATTTTTGATTTAGATACACCGTTTGTAGCAACTGCATCCTGATAAGAAGTAATACTTGGAATACCAGCAGTACTTAAAGATGGGAATCTTAAATGCCCACCTAATGAATCAGTTGAGCCTAACAATCCACTTAATGCATGAATTGCCATCGAATTATAAGTACCTTTTATTGCCATACACGGACCAGGTCCTAACCAAACGCATACATTAGGTGCAGCTGCTGCCATATCCTGTGCAATTTGTTTAATAGTAGCTGCAGCAATACCACATTTTGTTTCAGCCCATTCAGGTGTTTTATCAATTAATTCAAGATTCCACCATTTTATTATTCCTGAAGTATAAATTTCGGTAAAATCTGATTCAGTTATAGCAGTATTTGCAACAAATGATGATACTCCTGTTCCGTTAAAATCGCCAACAAATGTTTTATTCCATGAACCTTGTACTAAAATATGATGTGCAATTGCACTTGCTAATGCACCATCTTCGCCAGGTAAAACAGGAAGCCAATTGTTTGCTTTTGAAGCTGATACTGTAAGAGCTGGGTCAACAACAGTTACTTTAGCATTTGTTTTAACTTCGTTCCATCGTTGCATTGAACGTGGAACCTGACGGTTTGAACGGAAAGGGTCAACTCCCCAAAGGAGTAAATATTTTGTATTTGAAAGGTCATAATCTCTATAATCGTAATAATTTTCTAAGAAGTATGGACCTGCTTTTTCTGCTTCGGCACATATACAGCTATGTGAAATAGCGTTAGGTGAACCTATAATTTTAGTCATTGCCGAATACATGAGGTCTGTGCTATAACTGTAACGTCCACGTAAAAACATGTACTTATGTGTTTCATCAGCAGTTCTCAAAGTCATAATTTGAGTAGCTATTAAATCTAAAGCTTCGTCCCATGTTATTGGAACAAACTGTGGGTCAACTCCTTTTCCCTTTGTTGTGTTTGTTCGCTTCATTGGAACTTTTAATCTATCCGGGTCGTAAGTCATTTGTGGAATCATGTGACCACGAGGACAAACTTTTCCGGGATTAATCATTGAATTAGAGTTCCCTCTAATTTTAACTGCTCTGCCTCCCTGAACGTAAACTTCAATTGGACACCACGTTGTGCATCCCTGACAGGTTGAAGGAATCCATTGCCCAGTGGCTTTTGTTCCTTTTAAGTTGTTTTGATTTAGATTTTTACCATCTTTATCAATTTCTTTGGTTGTCTCTCCAAAAGCACTAAGAGCAGGGTTGAAAAAAAATGCACCAACACTTACAACTCCTAATGTTTTTAGAAATCCTCTTCTACTAACTTTCATAAAATAATATTTAAGTTGAACATAATTTCTTTAAAACAGTTGGCATGTTAGCAAATTATATTCCTTAAATATTGAATATTATGCTGAAAAACATTTATTTATAGGATAGCAAAGACTGATAAAGAAAAAAAAATTAAGAATTTTATAAATAAACCTTAGTTTATATTCATTATAAATTAAAAAAGTCGAAAAGAAGCGAGATTTCGTTTAAAATGAGCGAAATTTCGTTGTTTATTCGAGATTAAATTTAATTAATTTTGAACGAAGTGTTGATGGCGGAATTCCCAGATATTCGGCGGCTTTATTTTTATTACCGTTGAATTTGTTAATTGCATTTTTAATTAAGCTAACTTCATAATCATTTAATACATCGGTAATTGATTGGTTTTCTAAATTTAAATTTTCAAGATTAATTTTGTTGGTTAATATCTCTTGTGGTATAATTGAGCTATTTATTTCGTTTTTGCTTCCAGAGAGAAGATATAATCTTTCGGTAATGTTTTTTAATTCACGAACATTTCCTTTCCACTCATAATTAGATAGTTGAGTTAATACATCGGGTTGAACAAAAATTTCTTTTGCAGGAGAAAGTTGCTGTAGGAAATGATTAATTAACAGCGGAATATCTGATTTTCGTTCTTTTAATGATGGTAAATTTATAGGAAATACATTTAAACGATAAAATAAGTCTTCTCTAAACTTGCCTATTTTTACAAGTTCTTTTAAGTCAACTTTAGTTGATGCAATAATTCGCACATTAATTTTTATTGTTTCAGAGCCTCCAACCCGTTCAATTTCCTGTTGTTCGATTGCTCTTAAAAATTTTACTTGTAAATCAATTGGAATGTCGTCAATATCGTCGAGGTATAATGTTCCGTTATTTGCTAGTTCAAAACGACCAATTTTTTGCTTTTCGGCACCTGTAAAAGCTCCTTTCTCGTGTCCGAACAATTCGCTTTCAAATATTTCTTTTGATAAAATGGCACAACTAACTTTTACAAAAGACTCTTTCTTTCGATTACTATTGTAATGTATAATATTGGTAAGTAATTCTTTTCCTGTACCTGTTTCGCCAACTATGAGAACTGTGCTTGTGGAGTTTGCAACTAATTCTACAAGGTTAAATACTTCTTTAATTTCGGGGCTATTGCCAACAAAAGATGAAAAATCGTAAATCTGTTGTATTTGAGTTCTAAGGCTTTTATTTTCTGTTTTTAATAGTTTTACTTCTTTAATTCTCTCTATAATTAAAAGTATTTTTTCTGAGTCAAATGGTTTTGTTACAAAATCGTAAGCCCCCAGCTTAATTGCTTCTACTGCGGTAGGATATGAAGCAAAAGCTGTCATTATAACGACAAATATTTCTTCTTTTATTTTTTTAATTTCTTTAAGGAAAGAAATGCCATCCATATTTGGCATTTTAAGGTCGGTTATAACTACGTCAACATCATTATCGCGAATATGTAATAATGCAGTTCGTGGTTCTGAAAATTCAAAAACAGAATAGCCATTATCTTTTAAATCGTCGGCTAATGTAACTCTGATAATTCGTTCGTCGTCAACTATTAATATTTTTAGAGATGCCATTTTTGTTTGAGGTTTGAAGTTCATTCAGTATGTAATAAGTAAAATTTAATATGTAATATTTACATTCATAGCTCCTTAAATATTACATTTTACTCCTTAAATATTACATAAATTAGGGTTTGAAGTTCATGGTTAAATTGTTACCGACTTAGCAAATCTTAAATTCCTAAATCTTAAATTCTCAAATTCTAAATTATTAAATCGGAAAGTTAATAATAATTGATAGTCCATTGTCGGAATTATTTTTAGCAAAAATTTCTCCATTATGTTCTTTAATAATTTTATAGCAAATAGATAGCCCCAGCCCTGTTCCTTTTTTTATTTTTTTTTGTGTATAAAATGGGTCAAAAATAGTTTGAATATTTTTTTCGTCAACACCAATTCCATTATCATTGATTTGAATTTGTAAAAAGCTAGGTTTTAAATAAATAACTATTTTAATTTCTCCTTCATAAAGTTTTTCTTCAGCTTTTTTTTCATTAATGGCATCAATTGCATTTAATATAATATTCAAAAATACTTGTTCTAATAAATTTGAATTACCATGAATATTGGGGATAATGTTAGAATCGGGATAGTCTTTAAATACTTTAATATTATTTCGCTCAAGCTCATAATCAATTAATAGTATTATTTTATCAATTACTTTTACAACATCAATAGATTGAAAAACAAAATCGTATTTTCGACTAAAATCAAGTAAACCCTTTACGACTTCTTCAATTTTATTTGAAGCTTCGGACATTAGTTCAATATATTTTAAATTTTGAGCAACATCTTCAGGATTTTTTGAGATTCTTTTCAAACAGCTTTGAATACCTGTAATCGGATTATTTATTTCGTGACAAACTCCTGCTGAAAGTATTCCGATTGATGCCATTTTTTCGGACTGAAATAAGGATTCTTGCGTTGATTTTAATTCTGAATATGCACTTTGTAAACGATGAGTCATTTCTGAAAATTTTAGTTTCAGAGTATCAATCTCATCTTCGATAATAACTGTTTCGTCTGCTTTTTGAAAATAATCTAAGCTTCCAAAATTAGCTTTTTCAATATCGAGTGATTCGGCTATTTTACTGATTTTTTTGATTGGATTTGTAATAAAATATGAAAATGCAAATGCTGCTGATAATCCAATAATTAAAAAGAGAATTATCATATAAATAAATTTATTGTATATGTGTATTAATTCATCTTGAAAATTAATGTCTTCAAGCCCTATTCGTATTGTACCAACCGAATTATCAATTATTGGAGAGCTAATGTCTCTAATTCTTTTATTTTCGTTAAGCGGTTTAATTATCAATATATTTTTATTTCTTTTTAATAATTTATCAGCATTAACTAATTCTGAAGGTACATTTGATTCGAAAGTATGAGCAATAACTTTATTATGCCCATTTACAATAAATATATAAGCAATATTTTTTTCGAGTTTCTTAGTAGAAATAATTAAATCGAAAAGTGCCGGAACATCATCATACAATAGTGGAGTAATCGCTCTATCTGCAATACTTTTTGCTATAAAATCGCCTCTCTTTTTTATTTCGTTTTCAAAGGTATTGTAAACAGAATTTTTAACTAACAAAAGATTAATTGTACCGAATATAATTACTATTGATATTATTGCTATAGAAAATTTCCAGTATATGGGAATATAAAATCTCAATTAATTTATTATTTTTTTAAATTTTCTGATAGAGTTATAGTTACTATCATTTCCTAACTCAAATTTATTAATTAGCAATTTCTTTAATATTTGTATTCCAACCGAATCGTTGTGCATTAATAAAAGTTCGTTTTTGATTTTATTTTTTATATCGCTATTGATGTATTTGGAGGTAACAATCGGAGGAATACCAAATAGTTCTGATTTTTCTAATATTCTGATATTTGAAACTCTATCGGGATAATAAGTTTTTAAATATTCAAAAATTAATCCGTCAATAGTGGCACCATCTATTATATTCTTCTGAACTAGCTGAATTGAAGCATCATGAGCATAGGTATAAACTAATTTTGAGAAAAAACCTTCTCCTGTTACTTTATTATCTTTCAATAATTTTTTTGCATATAAGCAACCTGTATTAGAAAGAGGATCGGTAAATGCAAAAGATTTACAATATAAGTCGCCAAAATGATTAATACCTGAATTTTTATTTACAATAACATATGCCTGATAGTATGGTTTATTATTACATAATGGAACAAGCAGCAAATCAATATTTTTTTTGTCGTCTTCGTTAACATAAGCACCTGAGCATATAAATGCTAAATCAACTTGTCCATTTTCAAGCATTTGGTTGACTTCACCGTAGGTTTTTCTTTGTTTTAAAATTATTTTTCGGTTTATTTTTTTTGATAAATAATCGAAAATTTCGCGATAATATTTGAAGGTTTCTTTTGGTGAAATCATTGCTGAAACAGCTACGTTTATGGTTGAATCGGAGTTTTTATAATTATTATTTGTAATTGAATCGTTTTGTTTTTTAAAGTCAACATCCATTATAATTTCATTCTCATTCTCGTTGAAGTATTTACAAGCACATAGTTGTATTAAAACGATTATAATAAGTACTTTATACATTTTTTCTAAAAATATTTTTTCTTAAACCAAAAAGCAACATTTACAAGTGCAATCATCACCGGAACTTCGACCAGTGGACCTATTACTGCTGTAAATGCTTCGCCCGAATTCATGCCAAATATAGCAATTGCAACTGCAATAGCCAACTCAAAATTATTGCTTGCTGCAGTAAATGATAGTGTAACAGATTGTTGATATGTTGCACCAATTTTTTTACTCATAAGAAATGAACTAATGAACATTATAACAAAATATATTAAAAGCGGTATTGCTATTAACACAACATCAAGTGGTATTTTTACAATGTATTCGCCTTTGAGTGAAAACATTACAATAATTGTAAATAATAATGCAATAAGTGTTAGTGGACTTATTTTTGGGACAAATTTAGTATGATACCATTGTTTACTTTTTATTTGTATCATTATAAAACGAGTTAAAAATCCTGCAATAAATGGAATACCAAGATAAATAAATACACTTTCAGCAATTTGTCTAATTGTTATTTTTGAAACTGCATCGTTTGTTGGAATTCCAAACCAAGCCGGTAAAACTG
>MENC01000008.1:1804-4232 GCA_001768155.1 Bacteroidetes bacterium GWA2_30_7 | reverse complement strand
GTTCCATACAATTACCATTGCAATACAGCGTGCCAGACCAATCATAATAATTCCATACATGTATGGCAAATTTGCATTATTCTCGCCCGGGAATAATTTGAAAAATATTATTGCCAGAGCAAACATCAATACTGGACCTATCAGCCAGTTCTGAATAAGTGATAAGCCTAGTATTTTGTAGTTTTTGAATACATCGCCAAGTTCTTCGTATTTTACTTTTGCAAGTGGCGGATACATCATAACAATTAATCCGATTGCAATAGGAATGTTAGTTGTACTGTCTGGTGAGGATTTTAAAGACTCCCAAAATTGAGCAATTGCAGGAAAAAAATATCCCGATAGTACTCCAACCGCCATTGCTAAAAATATCCAAAGTGTAAGGTAGCGGTCTAAAAAGTTAAGTCGTTTGTTTGAAGGCATGTTAAGATTGTTTGAGGTCTGTGGTTTGAAGTTTCAGGTTTGAGGTTTGAAGTTCATAGTTCCGTCATTGCGAGGTACGAAGCAATCTGTTTGAAGTTCATAGTTTCGTCATTGCGAGGTACAAAGCAATCTGTTTGAGGTTTGAAGTTCACTTTTCTATTGTTCGATTATTACAGACATTATTCATGTACATTAATATCCATTTTCTTATAAAATTCGTAAAACTTCGTTTTTATTTCATCTCTAACTCTTCGAAATTCGCTCCATATAAATTCTTCAGTTCCAACAGCATGTGATGGGTCGTCGAAACCAATATGTAAGCGATGTTTTACTTTTCCAATAAATACAGGGCATGATTCATTTGCAGCTCCACAAACTGTAATTACATAATCCCATTCATCATTTAAGTATAAGTCAACTGAATCGGAAGTGTGATGGCTGATGTCAATGCCTATTTCTTTCATTACTTGTACTGCCTTTTGGTTTAATTTTCCGGTGGCTTCTGTTCCGGCTGAACGAACGATTAAATTTTTGTCGAAAGATTGTAAAAAACCATGTGCCATTTGGCTTCGACAACTATTTCCGGTACAGAGAATTAAGATTTTTGTGTTGTTCATTTATGGTTGAAATTTAAGTTTAACATTTACATTTAAAATCTGAAATAGTGCTTTGTAAAAAAGTATTATATTTTTCTCTTATTTCATTCAATTTTTTACTATCGAGGCAATAGTGAATTTTCATTCCATCAATTGTACCTTTAATTATGCCAGCCTGTTTTAAAATTTTCAAATGTTGTGATACTGTGCTTCTTGCAATTGGCAAATCATCTGAAATATTGCCTGTTTTAATTTCTTTTTTATCTGTTAAAATTTGAATAATGGCAATTCTTGCAGGATGCGAAAGAACTTTGGCAAATTCGGCAAGTTCCTTTTGTGATTTTTGAAATTGTTCAGATTTGTTGTTGTTCATAAGTTTTGTTTATTGTCGCAAACATACGACAATAAATTTATTAAACAAAACATCATCATCAATAAACACTATATAGTGCCTCTAAGAAAACGCTGTGTTTTTAGAAATAACAAATTTCAATCTTCAAAAAACAAATAAATCTCAAATTGCAATTGTCTAATATTCAAACAGTTTTGGGATTTAGGATTTTAAGAATTGGAATTTATTTGACATTTGTTTTTTGTTTTTTGGCATTTTCTTACTAACACTATCATAATTGAAAACATTAAAAAAACCGTATGCAAAAATGCACACGGTTAAGTTAAAGTATGAAAGCATTTAAAAAACAATCATTCTTTTATCATTTCATTAAATTTAGCCTGATTGACTTCATAAAATTTCCTGTATTTAATTTTGCTATATATATACCATTTGGCATTTCTGCTCCGGCATTGTTTTGACCATCCCAAGTTACTTCATAAGTTCCTATGTTCATTATTTCAGAATCAATAACCGAATTAACTAATTGTCCTTTAATATCATAAATTTCTAATCGAACTCTTTCATTAGAAGGAATAGAAAACTTAATATTAGTGGAAGAATTAAAAGGGTTTGGATAAGCATTTTCTATTTCATATCCCGAAGAAAAACCATCTAATTCTTGAACTTTAGTACCATGATCTGCTTCAATTGTATGACAACTTACACATTCCATGTGTGTCATTACATTATACTGTGATGATGAACCATGACAAGATAAGCAACTTGCATTACTAGCAGGGTCGGCAAAAGTTCCAACAAAAGTTGAAGCAAAATAAGCATTTAATATTTCTACAGTTTTAGCAGCTACATCTCCGGCTAATCTTGCACATCTTTCTTTACGTTCAACATCGGAAACTTTTTTTCCAGCAACCAAACACCATTGGCTTACAGATTGATGGCATAATGGACTTCCCGAAATATTTTGAGGAAGAGTACCGGTATAATTTTGTACTGTATAAGTTGCTGCATTTGCTGCATTTGTAGGTAAATTTTGAGTAGTGTACCAACCCCATAATTC
>MENC01000008.1:0-1784 GCA_001768155.1 Bacteroidetes bacterium GWA2_30_7 | reverse complement strand
TCTACTGGAAATTCAGTCCATGGTGCTCCAATACTAATGTCTAATGCTTGTACAATTCCACCAAAAACACCGGCACAACAATCTTTTCCTCCCCAGTAAAGAGTATGTGCTTTAATTCTAACATCTTCTGGGTCTAATGTTGCGTAAGGATAAGGCCATGTATATTTTACATTTTTAGTTTCGGCATTTACCTTGTTTCCAATTAGCATACTAAGACCGGTAGCTCCAACAACGGCACCAAGAGCATATTTTGAAGAATCAAGTAAAAAATCTTTTCGAGAAATACCTTTTTTCTCTTTAACTGGTAAATTTTCTGTATTCATAATATCATTTTTTAATAGTTAATTTAATTTGTAAATTTCATTTTTAAAAGAATATTATACAACATAAAATCTGTGATTTATATCACAATCTATGTGATATTTAACAAGACTTTGATATTTTTACATATTATTATATTATTCTATGAATATTGATTGTTGCGAATTTTGTAATGCAAAAAATTATACTGCTGCAAAAGTTTTAAATAATAATGAACTTGGTGAGCTTCAAAAAAACACAGTCAGGCTACAACTAGGA
Source organism: Bacteroidetes bacterium GWA2_30_7 (assembly GCA_001768155.1). Lineage (GTDB taxonomy): Bacteria > Bacteroidota > Bacteroidia > Bacteroidales > GWF2-33-38 > GWA2-31-9. Next base: position 1,205 of record MENC01000008.1, on the reverse strand, counting down.
GAAGGTGTTGAAGTATTTAAGCAAAATACCGAATCGGCAAATGTTTATTATTTAAATGAAGGTATTGTTAAATTAACAATGTTTGGTATTCATCGTGATAAAATTATTAAAATAATTAACTCTCCTAATTATATAGGTTTAGCTGCAACTTTAGGGAGTAATGTTTTTGGCTTTAGTGCAATTACTATTACACAATCATCAGTATGTGTTACTAAAAAAGAAACTTACAATAATTTAATCTCCAATAATTCAGCTTTTTCAATTGAAATAATAAAACACCTTAGCAATAATGAATTAAACCAATACAATACTTGCGTATGTTTGTTGCAACAAAATTTAACAGGGCGTGTTGCATCATGTTTACTTAATTATTCGAGAAATATTTATAAAAAAGAAAAATTTAATATAAATAGAAAAGATATTTCAGATATTATTGGTCAAACAAGAGAAAATATTAGCAGAGTTATGTCTCAATTTACAAAAGATGGAATAATAAATATTGTTGGAAACGAAATTACAGTTTTAGACATTAATCGCTTAGAAGAAATTAGTAAGATTGGTTAGATTTATTTTCGTTTAATCCTAATTTTTCAATAGTTCGGTATATTTTGAGATTGCTTCCCCGAAAATTCGGGGTAGGTTATTCCTCGCAATGACGAATCTTTTGGTTGTCTGCATGTTACGTCATTGCGAACGCAGTGAAGCACCACGAAGTAGCGTCAATACAATAATATAAAGAACAATACATTTATAATCTGCTAATTAATAGTACTTTATAAAAATATACCGAACTATTAAATTTTTGAAATTCATTAAAGAGTCCACTCCAAAAAGTCTTATTTTGCCACCAAAGCACTAAAACACGAAATTTTCACCAAAAGTATTTATTTGACAATCTTATTTTTGTGGGTTTTGGTTTTGGTGCTTTTGTGATTTTGTGGCTATTTTTCTTTTCTTGACTTTTCGGAGTAGGCTCATTAAATAATTCATCGTAGGAATAAAAGTCAGTATGCCTGAAAAATTCTTTTCTCGTTTTGGCTATCGTCCTGTAAAAGCAGAAGAAATGCACGATGATTTTATTTTAATTTTGGTGTGCATCTTATTTGCTTTTACCCTAAAACGCAAATACACTTGTACAATATTTTAGCTTGAATTAACATAATATTTCAATATTATTTAGAAAAAAATAATCCATAATCGAAGGG
>MENC01000007.1 GCA_001768155.1 Bacteroidetes bacterium GWA2_30_7 | reverse complement strand
AAATTCAACTATAGTTGAAATACCTACATTAAATTCTTTTGCTAATTTGCTTAATCTTTTAATTTCGCCTTTTGACATATTGTTATTTGTTATTGAGTTATTTGTTTGAAGTTTGACGTTTCATGTTTGAAGTTGCTAACGCAGTAAATCCTAAATTTCTAAATCCTAAATCTTAAAATTCCTTATTCAAATTCAGATTTTAATATTTTCATTAAATCTTTAATTGTTTCTTCTTCAAGGTCGGTACGTTTTACTAGATCTTCAACCGAAAGTTCTAAAACGCTTTTAGCTGTATCGCAACCAATTGCTTTTAGTTCGTCGAGAACCCAGCTATCAATTTCGTCGGCAAATTCTTCTAAATCAACGTCTTCTTCGTCTTCGTTTGTTTCTCTGAATACATCTATTTCGTATCCTGTAAGTTGACCGGCAAGTCGGATATTTAAACCTCCTTTACCTATTGCTAATGAAACTTGGTCGGGTTTTAAGTAAACTTCGGCTCGTTTGCTGTCTTCGAGTATTTTAATTGATGTAATTTTTGCTGGACTTAAAGCTCTCTGGATGTATAACTGAAGGTTGCTTGTGTAATTAATTACGTCGATATTTTCGTTTCGCAATTCTCTAACAATTCCATGAATTCTGGCACCTTTCATTCCAACACAAGCACCAACGGGGTCAATTCTGTCGTCGTAAGATTCTACAGCTACTTTTGCTCTTTCGCCGGGTACTCTAACTATGTTTTTTATTGTAATTAATCCATCAAAAATTTCGGGAACTTCGAGTTCAAAAAGTCTTTCAAGAAAAACCGGAGATGTACGTGATAATACGATTAATGGGGTATTGCTTCGCATTTCTACTTTAAATACAACTGCTCTGAGTGTATCGCCTTTACGGAAATGGTCTGATGGTATTTGTTCTAATTTTGGGAGAATTAATTCGTTTCCTTCTTCGTCAATAATTAGGATTTCTTTTTTCCAAACCTGATAAACTTCTCCTGAAACGATTTCACCAATTCGGTCTTTGTATTTTGCAAAAATATTGTCTTTTTCAATATCGGTAATTCTTGATGATAAGTTTTGACGAAGTGCAAGTATTGCTCTTCTTCCAAAGTCGATTAGCTTAACTTCGTCGGCAACTTCATCGCCTATATCGTAATCTTCATCAATTTTTTTGGCTTCGGTTAAAGATATTTGTGCATTTGAGTCCACAACCAAACCATTTTCAACTACTTCGCGATTTCTCCAAATTTCAAAGTCGCCTTTATCGATATTAATAATTATATCGAAATTATCACTATTACCAAAAAGTTTGATGAGTGTACTTCTGAATACATCTTCCAGAACTCTCATCATTGTTTCTCTATCAATATTTTTCAGTTCTTTAAACTCCGAAAATGTGTCGATTAAATTAATGTTTTCCATTGCAGGTAATTCTTTATTTTATTTAAAACTAATAATTAATTTAGTTGTTTTTATTTTGTTAAATTCTATTCTAAGTAATTCTTTTACAATTTGTTTCTTTTTGCTTCCTTCTATTGTTTCTTTTTTTTCAATTTCTAAATCTATATATTCTGGTTCAACAGAAGTAAGCAATCCTGTAAGTTTTTTTCCATCTTTCAAAAGCACTTCTACGTTTCGAGAGATGTTTTTTTTATATTGGTTGAATACCTTAAAAGGTTGTGTTATTCCGGGTGATGATACATTTACTTCAAAAATTTCGTTTGCTTCGGGGAATTTTTCGACAAATTGACGATTAATTTTGACACAATTTTCAATAATAACACCTTCAAAAGAGTCAAAAAAGATGTCAATTTTGCTTTTTGAAACGTTTACTTCAACTAAAAAAAACTTAGGAACTGTAAAAATCTCATTAAGCCATGCTTCTATTATTTCCTTATTAATCATTTATTTACAATAAAATAGGGGACTTTTGTCCCCTACATCAATTGCCCACATTTCAGGTGCAAAACTAACAAAATATTTTTAAAATCAAAAACTTATGAGAAAAGTTTATTGAAATAATTAGTATTTATGTATTGTTTTAAATGCTTTAAAATAAAAGTGGGATGCCGGTTGTTCAAATAAATTTTTTTCTTTCAAAGTGTACAAGTTCTTTATTTTTTTTCAAAAACATGCTCTATCGAAAGATATTTGGTATTTAGGGCTATTTCGTGAAGATTATCATTTTTATCGAAAGTTGTTTTTATTGGTAATTTTCTGTTTTTCAAAAATTTTACTACGCTTTTTTGTGCTAAATCCCAAATAGTTTGTGGTTCAGTTTTTTTAACTATCGGTTTTGAATTAATTTCAGTGTTTTCAGTGTTTTCGGCAATTTTTTCCTTATTTCCTTCATTAACGACAAATTCAGTTTCAACTGCAACAAAATCAATTGATTTAGCTAAAACCATTGCTTTTTCTGAAAAGTTATTTATTGTAGGAATTTTTTGAATATTTTCTTTTTTTCTGATAATTACAGATTTTGTTTTGCCTGCAATTATCTTATTGTCTGCAATTTGATTGTTTATATGAATGTTGTTTGTTACAGAATCTGGCTTTTCAATTTTAATATTATTTGAGTTATTTGATAATATTTTTTCTGGTTCGTTGTTGTTTATTTTCAACATAAAATATAATAATATGCTTGCTGCAATTGCAGATGCAAACCAATAAATACGGCTCGGTTTTATTTTATTTATTGCATAATGCTTTAATTCATGTTTATGATTAAAAACAATATTTTCGTCAACTTTAAGTATCGTTTTTTTGTACAAATTGTATTCTTTTAAATAGATTTCTTGAGTGTTGACGAATTGTTCAAATTCAAGCTGTTGATGTTTATTCAAATCGTCTTCAATTTGAGCAACACAAAATTTTTCAAAATTATCTTTTGAAATAACTGTATCGTTTGTAATTTGTTTTAATTGATTTTTGGCATCAAAACTTATATTTTCAGGAATTAAAATTATTTCTTGCGAATACGCAAAAAACTCATTCTTGGCATCGACATTCGCTTCGAGAAATATAAACAATTCATCTATTTGACTTTTACTAAGATTTTCGTCGTAATAGTCAATAAAATATTGTTCGTAATTATCTCTGTTTATGTTCATTTCAAAAAAATTAAACTAATACTTCCATCGAACCAATATATTTTTTCAAAAAAGTTCTAGCTCTAAAAATATAAACCTTTACTTGTGCTTCAGACAAGCCTGTAATTTGGCTTATTTCTTCGTAGCTATAACCTTCGTAATCTCGCAATAACACTACAGAACGTTGGTCTTCGGGCAATAACGAAACTGCTTTTTCGAGAATTTCTTTCAGGTCTGAATATTGTTTATTGTCGGGCAAATAATAATCTGCCTGTTCGTCCATCAAGACCATCTTTTTTTCTTTTCGTATATAGTCAATCATTGTATGATAAGCCGTTGTAAACAAATAACTTTTAGCCTTTTGTGATTCAACTTTATTTACATTAATCCATAGTTTTTCAAACGAATCTTGAACTATATCCATAGCCTTATCTTTATCTCTAATGTTTTTTAAGATAAATCTATAAACATTGTCAGAATATAAATCAACTATATTATTATAATCCTGAGCATTCATTTTATAAAAACCTGAATATCAAATGCAAATTAATTAATTTTTACAAATATAATACTATGACGGTTATGCTAATCGAAAAGTTACAGCTAAACTGAAACATTTTTTTCAATAGTTCGGTATTTTTTTCAATTTGCATTTTTTTAAAAGGGCTAAAGCCCTAAATTTGAATATATTAATTAAGCCTACGACCTGAAGGTCGTGGCAATTTAAATAACTAATTTTCAAATTATTACAAAAATATACCGAACTATTGTTTTTTTAAACACAATTCATTTATCCAAATTTTTAATGATTTATTTCTATTTCTTTTATACTTTTGAATAAATTTTTTAAATAAAAATACTTAAATCTTATATTAAAAATGAACTTTCCAGAAAATTTAAAGTACACTAAAGACCACGAGTGGATTAAAGAAACAGGTAATGGTGAAGCCATTGTTGGAATTACTGAATTTGCACAAGGCGAATTAGGTGATATAGTTTTTGTTGAAGTTGAAACAGTTGGCGAAACTCTGAAAAAAGAAGAAGTTTTCGGAACAATTGAAGCCGTAAAAACTGTTTCTGATATGTTTATGCCTGTATCGGGCGAAGTACTTGAATTAAATTCAGAAATTGAAAGCACACCTGAGTTAATCAACAAAGATTCTTATAATGGTGGATGGATTGTAAAAATTAAAATGACTAACCCTGTAGAACTTAATGAATTAATGAATGCTGCTGCTTATTCAAAACACACAAGTCATTAAATGTTTCTAAACGTTATGTTTTTAGAAATCCCAAATTTCAATCTTCAAAAATCAAATAAATCTCAAATTGCAATTATTTAATATTCAAACGGTTTTGAAGATTGAAATTTTAAAAATTGGAATTTATTTGACATTTGTTTTTTGCTTTTTGGAGTTTTTTTACAACACTAAAGACACACTTAATGAAGATTTTAAGTAAATTCTTAAATCTATCATTAAAAATACTTAAATGGTTCTTTGGAATTATTGGACTATTTTCGTTTCTATTATTTATTCTGAGTTTCACAGATATTCCATATTTCGCATATCATTGGCTTGGAACATCAAATTCTGAATTAACCTGTAAACCAGATATTATTGTAATACTTGGCGGTGCAGGAATGCCAAGTCCTGATGGATTAATTCGCACTTACTATGCAACACAAGCGGCTCAACAATTTATTGAGGCAAAAATTATTATTGCACTTCCTTATAATGAAGAAGATAGTTTGTTTCAGCTAAATTTAATGGCTAATGAGCTTATTATAAAAGGAATTGATTCTTCTCGAATTCAATACGAACCACTTGGTTTTAACACTTATTCTCAAGCAACTAATATAGCTTCAACTTTTGCTATTCAGAAAAATAAATTATCGCTGTTATTAGTAACTTCGCCAGAGCACATGTATCGTTCTGTAAAAACATTTCAGAAAGCAGGATTTGCTAATGTTGGCGGCATTCCAACTTTTGAAAAACCGGTTGATGAAGAAAAAGTTCTGGATAAATCAAATACGAATGACATCAGAATTAAAAGTCTTTCAGTTAGATACAATATGTGGAGTTATCTGAATTATGAATTATTAACCTTGCGAGAGTATTGTGCAATAGCGTATTATAAAATGAAAGGATGGATTTGATAATTTTACTAAAATTGCAAGTGCACAAATTTTATAGCGCAGAATAGTTAGAATTTAATAAATTTTAATATTTTTACAACGCAAAATGCGTTACGCAAAGTGCGTTACGCAAAATGTGAAATCAAAAATTGATTTATGAAAGAGTTAAATCCCTTTTTAATAACTGATTACATCTCAACGGATTATTTTTGTAACAGAAAAATTGAATCTGAACGCATAATTTCAGCTATAGAAAATGGCAGAAACATTACTCTTTTATCAATTAGAAGGCTTGGAAAAACAGGTTTAATTAAACATATTTTTTATAAATTAAATAAAAAATCAAAATTACGACTTCTATATATTGACATACTTCCTACAAATAATTTGAAGGATTTTATTAAAGTTCTGAGTGATGCAATAATAAAAGATGAGCAAAAAAAATCTGGTAATTATTTAAGAAAAATAGCAAAATTAATTTCCGGCATTAAAGCAAACTTAACATTTGACGAATTTTCAGGCATCCCTAAATTAGAACTTGATTACAAAAACTCTTATGATGCAATAAACTCATTATCACAAATATTTAGCTATTTCGCAGAACAAAAAGAAAAATATATTATTGCAATTGATGAATTTCAACAGATTATATCATACCCTGAAAAAAATATAGAGGCATTGTTAAGAACAAATATTCAGCATCAACACAAAGACAATTTTATTTTTTCGGGTAGCAATAAACACTTGTTGACATCTATTTTTAGCGATTATGGAAGACCGTTTTATCAAAGTGCCGATTTTCTTGAATTAAAGAGATTAGACATTTCCGAATATTCTCAATTTATTGAAAATCACTTAACTATACGAAAACAAAACATTGATATTGATTTAATAAAAGAAGTAATCCAATATTTAGACTGTCATACTTTTTATGTTCAGTATTTTTTTAACAGATTATTCGAATTACGAGAAAAAAATATTACAAAAGAAACTATTGAATACTTAAAACATAATATTTTAATAGAAAAAGAATACATTTATTATAGTTACAGAAATTTAGTAACAAGTTCTCAATTTCAGCTTCTTGAAGCAATTGCAAAAGAAAAAAGTGTAAAAGAAACAACCTCGCATGAATTTATTGGAAAATATAAATTAAAACAAGCAAGCTCAGTAAATAGGTCGTTGAAAGCACTATTAGACAAAGAATTGGTATATTTTGAAAATTTGGAATACAAAGTTTATGATGTCTTTTTTTCAAAATGGTTAGAAAAATTGTAACTTATTATGCAACAAATAAAACTAAATCACATAAATGTTTATTCGTTCTCAACTCGAAAAGAGTTAATAGACATGGCAATTAATGAAAAGAAAATTCTGATTGCTATAAATGCTGAAAAAATTCTAAAAAAAGACTGCGCTCTTCAAAGCATTATTAATCAAAATATTGGCTATCCTGACGGTGTAGGTGCAGTTTGGGCATTAAAGAAAAAAGGCTATAAAAAAACAATTAAAATTCCAGGCGTTGAACTTTGGCTCGACATTATAAAAGAACTTCATAATGCTAAAAACTTTTATTTTGTTGGCTCAACTGATGACGTTATAAATAATACTGTAACAAAGCTTAAACAAGAATTTCCGGCAATTAATATTTTAAATTTCCGAAACGGCTTTATCAAAACAGACGAAGATAAAGAATTATTAATAAACGATTTAACTGAAAAAAAACCAGACATCGTATTTGTTGCAATGGGAACTCCAAAACAGGAAATTCTTATGGACGAACTCAAAAAGGCTCATCCTGCACTTTATCAGGGACTTGGTGGAAGTTTTGATGTTTATAGCGGAAAAGTAAAACGTGCTCCTAAAATTTTTATTTCGCTTGGCATTGAATGGCTTTATCGGCTTTTGAAAGAACCAACCAGAATTAAAAGACAACTAGTGCTTGTTAAGTTTTTTTGGTTATTGATAATCGGGAAAATTTAATTTTTGGAAATAAACCCGATACTATCTTTTATTTTAATTGTTTCAAAATCAAATTGATTTATTAATTTTTCATTAGAATATTTCAATATTTTATGCGAAGTTCGAGCAGTTTCTTTTGTAAACGATGGCGATTTTCCATTAAAATAACTTAAAATATATGCTGAACGCCAAGCTAATCCAGTCATAGTATTTGACGCATAAGTACTTGGTGGATTTTTTCCGATACATTCAGCAACTATTGAAAAAAAATCTTTCCAACTCAAATTTTCAGAATTAACGATATAACTTTCCGCACAAATATCAGATTCCATTAACAAAATCATTGCGTTTGAAACATCTCTCACATCGACAAATCCGGTACCTCCTTTTGTATAATATTTTAATCCTTTACGAACCAAATCGAAAAGCTTATTCGTACTTGTGCTTCCAATTCCCGAACCTAAAATAATTGACGGATTAACTATTACAGAGTTTAAACCCTCTGCGATTCCTCGCCAAACTTCGATTTCGGCAAAATATTTACTAATCGAATAATTTGAACTTTGACCAGAATCATCCCAGTAGGTTTTTTCTGTAATTAAACTATTATCGTTTGTAACCCCCAGTGCAGCAATAGAACTGGTATAACACAATTTTTTAATTCCTTTTTCTAAACTTGCATTTACTATATTTGCTGTTCCAACTACATTATTTTCGTATAAAGCATTTCTGTCAGATTTATTATACGAAACCATTGCAGCACAATGATATACTTTATTAACTCCATTTAAAGCCACGTAAATTGATTCGTAATCGCACAAATCGGCATTTCGCCATTCGATTTTTTTTAATAATTCGTCAGCATTTTTTGAATATAAATTAAATACGTGCTTAACATTCGATAAGCTGCTATTTTCACGCTTTATCGCTATTATTTTGTCGTTCGATTTAAGCAGATCGAATAATAGATGCGAACCTAAAAGACCGGTACCTCCCGTTACAAGAATCATTATTTATAATTCATTTGATTAAACAAACCTAGTCGAAATTTTGAAAACTACAAATTATCTCAAATAGATAAACTAATTTTAAAATCGTATCTTTACCATCATAAAATAATTATAATTGAAACTGTATTTTATTGTTTTTCTGATATTTAGTATTAGTGCGTTTTCTCAAAATAACGCAACTTTTTCTGTTTTAAACAATAATTCATTTTACAATTCGGAGAAATGGATTTACGAAAACTCTGACAAAGCAAGAACATCTGTTAAACCAGTTTTGTATAGAGAATTTGCAGATTCTTCAAAATCTGATTCTATCGAAAATAAGTTTTTTCAAAAGAACCTAATTGAGTTTAGGAAAAACAATACAAAAATTATTTTAAATCCTGTTATTGGAAGCATTTATTACAAAGGACTTAACAACAACGATATTAATCTAAACCAAGCAGGACTTGCATTAAATGTAAATTTATTTAAAAACCTTTCATTCTTTTACAGCCTTGTTTTTAATTATACAAAATTTCCTTTTTATTCCAGTAATAAAATTGATTCGTTAAATGTAATTGAAGGCGAAACCACAAACTTCACTAAAATTGGGAATTATTATTCTTATTTTAAACAAAATGCTTACATCTCATATTCTGCATCAGAATATATTAATTTTCAGGCAGGAATAGATAAAAATTTCTGGGGAGACGGCTATCGTTCATTATTTTTATCGGATAATTCTTCGGCTTTTCCATTTATTAAAACAACAGTAACTGCATGGAAGGTTAAATATCTGATAATGTACACATTTCTAAAAGATATTGATTCGAATAAGCCAACAATGGGCTGGAACGAAAAATATGCATCGATACATTATTTAACATGGAATGTTTTTAAAAATATGGACATAAATTTATTTGAGACAGTTATTTGGCGTGGAAGAGATTCGCTCGGCTACAGAGGTTATGATGTAAATTATTTAAATCCTGTTGTATTTTACCGCCCTGTTGACTTTTCGTTAGCTTCACCAGATAATGTAATTATGGGTGCCGGCGGAAGATTGAGAATTTTAAAGCACAATCATTTTTATGGACAACTTGTGCTTGATGAATTTAAATTAGCCGAAATAAAAGCAAAAAATGGCTGGTGGGCTAATAAATTTGGTATTCAGGCTGGTTTTAAATCGTATAAGTTTCTTTGGATAAATAATTTGTTTTTTCTGGCAGAATATAATTATGTAAAACCTTTTACATATTCGCATGGTAATTCTCTCGAAAACTATGGCTCTAGTTATCAACCGTTAGCACATCCGCTTGGAGCAAATTTTAAAGAATTAATTGGAATATTAAAGTACAATTTCAAAAAATTATCTGTTGAATTTAAAGGCATATATGCTCAAAAGGGTTTTGATACAGACAGTTTAAATAATGGTGGGAATATTTATCGTTCGTATGATGATAATAGGCATGAATATGGAAATTTTATACTTCAGGGAATGAAGGGCTCTTCAAAATATGCTGAACTGAAATTCAGCTATTTAATAAATCCTAAATGGAATAGCTCGTTTGAAGCAGGAGTAGCATATAAAAGTCAGAAAACGCCTTTATATACGTATAGAAATATTTACATTTTTGCAGGAATAAGGGCAAATTTGTATAACGATTATATTTTGCAAAATTTGTAAGTTCAATTTGGTTTCAGAGATTTCTAAAATCCCAACGACAACCATAGGTTGCGACCGTAGGTCTAATGTGAATAACCTCCAATGAAATTGGAGGAAATGATATAAATGTGTAGCAACACTGAAAGTGTTGAATATCTTTACTTAACCTTTTCAACTACTTCGTAGTTAAGTTGCATATTGATTACTAAACCCCCAATTTCATTTCGGCAGGCTCAATGCATCGCATTGGAGGTTATTCATGTTTAACTCTTTCAGAGTTTAATTTTTTCTGAAAGCAAATTAAGCTTACCAGAATTTGAACTAAACGAGGCTATCTTCCAAACTGTTGCTTCAATATCTTCTGAATATATTTTCCTAAAATATCAAACTCAATGTTTACAATTGTTCCTTTTTTAAACTGATGAAAATTAGTTACTTCGTAAGTAAATGGAATAATTGCAACCGAAAACATATCTTCTTTTGAATCAACCACTGTAAGACTAACTCCATTAACCGAAATTGAGCCTTTTTCGACTGTAATATTTCCAAGATTTGTATCGTATTTGAAATAAAAATACCAACTTCCGTTCATCTCTTTAATGTCGATACATTCGGCAGTTTGGTCAACATGCCCCTGAACAATATGCCCATCGAGGCGACCATCCATTTTCATACTTCGTTCGAGATTTACTTTATCGCCAATTTGCAATTTTCCAAGATTCGACCTGATTAACGTTTCGTGTATTGCAGTTACGGTGTAGGTTTGAGCTGTTTTTTTAACAACAGTCAGGCAAACTCCATTGTGAGCAATACTCTGGTCGATTTTTAACTCATTTACAAACGAACATTCGAGTGTAATATGCAGGTTGTCTTTGTCTTTCTCAAGACCAACAACTTTTGCTGCTTCTTCAACA
>MENC01000006.1:10414-10586 GCA_001768155.1 Bacteroidetes bacterium GWA2_30_7 | reverse complement strand
CGATTGCATCGGAGGTTATTCAAATTCAAGCCCTTCAGGCTTAACTTAATGACATTGTCCCGAGAGGTAGGGGTAAGCTGTGGTGCTTCACTGTATTCGTATGACGTAACATGCATACAACCAAAAGCTTAGTTATTGCGAGGAACGAAGCAATCTTTAGTTCGACAAAGTC
>MENC01000006.1:0-10395 GCA_001768155.1 Bacteroidetes bacterium GWA2_30_7 | reverse complement strand
CAATTATATTATCATACTTTCATAAAAATAAATTCTTACGGGCAAACATAAAAATTTGTTCAAAATTTTATTTGTATTGAACAAATTTCGATATACTTGTTCAACAAAATGAACAAAATTCAAATTTGTAAATTAGAATCACGAAATTTATTCCCTACTAAATTACTATATTGCAATAGTTTGATAATTTTTTGTAATAATCTGAAAAATAGGTAATTTTAATTGCCACAAACTTTGGGTCGTGGTTTTGTTTAATGTGGAAGAATTCAGGGCTTTAGCCCTTTTATAAAGAAGAATTCTAAAAATAATACCGAGCTATTGATTATGATTACAAAGAATTAACCCTTCAACACTTTCCGACAAATTTCAAATTCATATCCTCTGCTTTCAGCAAATTTCATCAATTTAATTTCAATTTCTCGTTGAGAATTTCCTTTGAGGAGCTTATTTTTTTTTGTTAATTCTTCAATTATAATACTTTCGTAAGTTTCAGATTCAATGGAATCAATAGCCTCAGAAATAATATTTTGAGCTATTCCTTTCTGGCTTAGCATAAATGCCAGTTTTCGTTTTCCCCATTTATTAAAGTGCAATTTATCGTGAACAAAAGCAGTTGCAAATCTTAAATCATTCGTTAAATCGTTAGATTGAAGTTTCTCAAGAATACCTTTTGATTCATCGTAAGAAAATCCCCAAGTGTGGAGTTTATTCAAAATATCTCTTGGACTTTTTTCTTGTTTAGCACAAATATTTGCTAATCGCCTTATTGCTTCTTTGTCGTCAATTTTTTTAACCATTTTTCTGTGCTTTTGCTATTCGAAATTTATTGTTCAGGTCTTTTAGAATTTCAATGTTTTTATAATCGAATTTCAATAACAATTCATTTATCTTAATTTGATATATTTCATTAATTTCAAAATATATCCAACCTCTGCTAATTAAGTGTATTTCTGAAAATTGCAATATTTTATTATAAAAAAATAAAGGATTGTCATCGGGTGCAAAAAGTGCAAGATGCGGTTCAAAATATAATACATTATTTTGCATTTCAGTTTTTTGTTGAGATATAACATAAGGAGGATTACTTACAATTATATCGAATTGATTTTTAATTGGTTCCTCTGTATCAGATGTAATATCAAATATAGAAAATTGTACTTTTGCATTATTTAATCTTGCATTTTTTTTTGCAACTTCAATTGCTTTTTCTGAAATATCACAAGCAAATACTTTTGATTTTGGAATATTTGCAGAAAGACTAACTGCTATGCACCCCGAACCAGTACCAATATCAAGTATTTTTAATTCTTTGGAAAAATTCACATTATCTTTAATTATTAGATGAACAAGTTCTTCGGTTTCTTGACGTGGAATTAAAACATTTTCATTTACAATAAATTCCAATCCGTAAAAAGCTGCTGTTCCTGTAATGTATTGAATTGGTTTTGACCGCCTTAATTCTTCTACGCAATTATTAAATTGTAATAATTTACCTTCTGGAACTTCTTCATTATAACTTAAATTTATATCCGATTTTGATAATTTAAAGACAAATCCTGAAAGAATGAAAAATATGCTATATAGTTCATTTTCTGGATAATTTTCTTTTAATTCACTTATAAAAGATAGTTTTAATTGCCTGAAAGTCATATCAAATTTTAATTCCTAAAATAGTTATATCATCTATTTGTTCAGCTTTGCCTATCCAATTTTCTAACGATGATTCTAAAATTTCTTTTTGTTCTGACATTGACTTTCTACAATTATCTAATAACAACTGTTTCAACTGCTTGGATTTGAATTTTTTTCCATTTGTTCCGCCAAACTGGTCTTGAAAACCATCGCTCATTAAATAAATAATATCACCCTTTTGGAGTATTATTTCGTGATTAGTAAAATTTTCCATTTTTTCATAAATAGCGATAGGCATTTTGTCTGGCTTCACTTCCTCCAGAGATGCCACCTTTTGAAAAGGTGGCATCTCTTTTTCAGATGACAAACCTGTTAGATTATTGGTATTACGTATTATCCATAACGGATTATTTGCTCCTGACCATTGGACTTCAAAAACATCTGATGTTTGCTCCGAACTTGGGGTTTGAGGCTTGAGCCTTGGAACTTGGGTCTTTATCACAACAAGACTTATATCCATTCCATCTTTTACACTGAGGTAACTCGAAGTGCGATGCGTTGAGCTTGTCGAAATGTTTTGTTCGCCTGTTTCCTTGTTGGCTGAGGCACTCGAAGCCCCTTTTTGTTGTAATGCGTTTATAATTTCAACTCTTAACTGATTTAATACTTGATTTGCTTGTGTAACTTCCTTTCGTCTAACTATTTCGTTCAAAAAACTTATTCCAAGCATACTCATAAATGCTCCAGGAACACCATGTCCTGTGCAATCTGCTACTGCAACTACTAACAATGGGTCATGACCCATTGTTGTCAATTGAGTTGCCCAATAAAAATCACCGCTTACAATATCTTTTGGACGGAAGAGAACGAAAAGTGAGAAAGTGTGACCGTGTGAAAGTGAGACGGTGGAAAGGTGAGACGGTGCTACTGTGTGCAGGTTCTCACTTTCACCAAGTCCCACTTTCTCACTTTCACTTCCTCTCGCTTTCTCACTTTCAAAAGAGGGCAACATCGCAGTTTGAATTCGCTTTGCATAGTTAATACTATCTGTAACTTCTTTGTGAATTTCTTCAATTCTATTTTTTTGAAGAGTTACTAAATCACGTTGACTTTCAATTTCATCTCTTTGGGTTGAAATTTCTTCTTTTTGTTGCGTGATTTCATGATTTTGAAGTGTTAACAAAATATTGTCTTTTTTCTTGCGAGTGTAGCTTTTAAACATTACATAAGCCAACAAAATCATTAATAAAAAGCCTATGATAAAAGAGTTACGGAATATTTTTTGTTTTGATAATTCTGCTTTCTGATAGATTTCTTTTTGTTCTTGTTCAAAAGCTTGTTGTTTTTGTATTTTATCAAACTCATACTGCATTTCGAGCTGGGTCATTTTTTTTACATTATCGTCGCTGCTTAAACTATCGGAAATTTCTTTGAATCTTAGATGATGTTTATACGCATTTTTAAAATCGTTTATATCTGCATAAAAAGCACTTATTTGTTGTTCGTAAAATTGACTTGAAACTGCTAAATTATATTCTGTTGAATAATCTAAAGCCATCTGAACATATTTAATTGCTTTATCATATTGATTAATTTGGAAATATATGTTTCCAAAGGTTGACAAACAATTCGTAATACCCTCATAATCTTCCACTAACCTTCTTAAATCTAAGCTTTTTTGATTGTATTCAATTGCTTTGTTGTAATCAGATTTAAAAAAATATGCTTTTGCAATATAATAATAACCAAAAGCTAAACTATAGTTGTCACCAGTTTGTTTGCATATCTCTACACCTTCCTGATAATTCATCAGAGCAGAATCAATTTCTTCTTTTTCCAAATAAAGTACTCCAATATTAACCAGAATCCTAGAAATAGAACTTTTATCATTTGATTGAAGTGCAATATCATATACTTTTTTAAAATAAGTTAATGCTACATCAAAATTTTTTAAAGAAAAATAAAGACTCCCAATACTCATTAAAATAGAAGACAGTTTTTGTTTATCTTTTAATTCTTCCCTGATTGTCAAAGACTTTAACAGATATTCCATTGCCAAAGGATTATTCCCTTGGTTTTTATATGTGTTTCCTAAACCCTGATATTCAAAAGCAATACCATCTTTATTTCCAAGGGTTTTTTCTATTTCAAGACTTTTTTTATAAAATTCGATAGCTTTGTTGTAGTTACTGGTGTAAACATAAACATTTGCCATATTATTAATAACTATAGATTCTTTTAAAAGGTTATTACATTTAAAAGCAATGTCATACGATTTTTGATAAAACTCTAGCGCTTTTATATTTTCTCCTTTATTGTGATAAGCAGAACCAAGTCGATTATAAGCATCAATTAAACCAACTTTATTATCAATTTTTTTTGATATTTCAATTGCTAAATTTGAGTATTCAATTGATTTATCTGGATTTAAAGTAGAATATAACCATGCTAACTCAATATAAGTATTTACTTTTACGGTATCAATTTTTGATGTATTAATAATATTCAGTAATGAATCCTCAGACTCTTGAGAAAACATTTGCTGAAAAGAAATTATTAGAAAAAAAATTAAAATTTTCTTTATCACAATAATTAAAATTTTATACTGGTTCTTAATAGATTTGCAAAAAGCAAAACTGTTTAGAACCAGTTATGCTGAACAACCAGATTTGCATATTTTTGCAAACCTGTTTAGTTGAAGTATACAACAAATTTATGCTTTTTACAAAGTATTAAAAACCTAGTTATTCCCTAAAATAATCGGCAAACCATCTTTAGAGTTTCCAATCACTACAACTTTTGCGTTTGCAGAATTGGCTAAACTTATTGTTGCTTCAATTCCTCTCATCTTTAAAAGTTTATCAGACAGGCTATTATTTATAATATTATTTGCTCTTGATTCTCCTTCGGCTGCAATACGTTTTCTTTCAGCTTCACTTTTTTCTTTATCTAATTTAAATTGATATGCAAGTGCTTCTTGTTCTTGTGTTAATTTACTTTCAATAGCTTGTTTTATGTCGGCAGGTAAATTAATTGAGCGAATTAATAATGCTCTCATTTCTATACTATTGGCAGTTAGTATTTCTTTTGTTTCGTTAATAATTTCACTTTCAACTTGATTTCTTTTAGTTGAATAAATTTCTTCTGCGGTATATCGACCCATTACTTTTCTAACAGAAGAACGCACTTCGGGAATAACTAATTGACTAATGTATTCTTTTCCAAATGTTTCGTGCAAATAACCTATTCTGTTATATACTGGATGAAATCTGACTGAAACATCTACACTTACTGATAAACCATTTTTTGCAAGAACATCCATTGTTTCTTCTTTTTGTTGCTCTAAAACGTTATATATAAGCAAATCGTTCCATGGTGCAATCATCTGAAATCCAGGCTCAATAATATTGGTTTTATCCAATCCATCAGAAAATTTTCTAAAAACTACGGCTCGTTCGCCGGGTTTTATTGTATAAAACATACTACTACTTGTAATTAGCACTATAACTAAAATTACAATACCTAAAATAAGAACTGGTGAAAATTTTTTCATAACAAACAAATTTTAAAAATTAGATTAGCAAGATATGAATTTTTTTGAAAAGCTTTTGTTTATAATTGATAAAGAAAGCTTTTAAAGTTTAATAACAGAAAATAAATGAAGATATATGTTACTAACTCATGAAATGCAAATTGTATTTTTACCACACTTCGACAAACTCAGTGCATCGCATAGAAACATAAGACACATAGTTATTTCACATAGAATATCCACTATTGTGTTCTTTTCTATGTGAGCTATGCGTTTATTGTGGTTAATTTTTTTATTCTTGCGTAACATCAGTTACTAATTCAAATTCTGAATATACAACATTTGTAACTCATTGTTTTTCTGGTCAGAATCTAGAAAAAATATTTTATTGTTATGGACTCTTATTTTGTCAATAAAAATAAAATTTGGTATTGTAAATAAGCGACCTGTTTTACCTTTATTTATATCAATTTCGAGGAGTCGTGCAATTCCATTTTTACGATAGAGTGAATAGAAATTCCCAGTTTTTGTATCTGTAATTATATCTTCTTTCCAGTTTTTTTCTTTATGAAAATCAATATTTACTTCCTTTATTAAATTACAATTTGAATTGAAAAATTCAATTTTTGAATCAATAAAATTCAGAATAATTAATGTGTCGTTTATATTAAATAGTGGCGAAAATATCGGGTCGTAAAAAAACAATTCTTCAAATCGCATATCTGCATCTGTATAAGCTTTTCCCATCGACATAAACCTTTCTCGGTCTGATAACATTCGAAGCGAATTTTCATCTGCAATTACCGACAGTTTTTTATCGGTACTATCCTTTTCGCGGTAATAATAAATTAAAACCTGATTGTTTACAAAGTACTCTTTATAAAAGAGTTTATCATTAATTTTTGTTATTATTGGTTCAATTTTTTTGCTAAATTCTTTAACCGAAATAGGGTAAATCAAATTGAGTGAATTATTCTCATAAAAAATCTGAAAAGCATGTTTTTCGGTTATCAAATGAATATTCCCAAAGCAATCTTTATGGAGTTTTACCGGAGTCTCGTTTATTTGAGTTCGGGCAAGTGTATCTCCACCAATTGTCATTAAATACAAATCGGGTTTTTGGGCAAAATGATGGGCTATAAGCATTAAATTATCTCCAAATAGCTCATAATCTAAAACATAAAGGGTTTTGTCGTTAATTATTTTTTTTGCACTGGCTGTAATTTCTGCTACACCTATTGTATGATATTTTGTAATTAATTCAATATCTACTTTATGATTTTCAGGCTGTTCGACTTTTAGCTGTTGCGGTTCATAAGCTATATGCGAAAAAATAATTTTCGATGGAATTTTTGCAATTTGTAATTCGTAGTAACCTTCTTTGTTTGTTATTGTTCCAACTTTTTCATTTCCATCAATATATACATCAATATTTTGAATTGGAATATCGGTTGCAGCATCTTTCACATAACCAAAAATCAGAGTTTTTGAATTTTGAGCTGATAAAATCAATTCTAAAAAACAAAATAATATGAATAATATTCTAAAAAGCATCTAATTTATCTTTAGCACGTTGCGAATAAAAACCGTCTTCGCCTGATATTTTTTTAAGCAAATTTATAGCCTCTTTCTTCTTACCTGAAAGTATATATGTTTGAGATAAATACCACTGCGATTCTTCATAAAATGTATTGTATGAGTGATTTAGCATTTGAATAAATCTTTTTTCTGCTTTTTCGTAATCAGCCATTTGAAAACACGATAATCCGCTATAAAATATTGCATTTGCATCGTCTGTGAAGTAAGTTAAAATTACATTAAACTCTCTGTTTGCAGCTTTATAATCGTTTGAATTAAACAATTTTAGTACATTACTAAGAAAGTCAATATAAGGTTGTTCTGCAATATAATCGTCGGCTTTATTTTCAGTATTTGATTTATTTTCAAACGCAGATGAAAGTCCGCTATTGACCGCTGTATTCTTTTTTCTTAATCCACGATAATCAACAACCTTTAAATCATGAATATAAATCGTATTAACAATTGGACGGTTTAATAATTTAATTCCAGAATTGATTTCCAATTTTAAACAATCTAATGAAGTTATAGATGGGATTTTTTCAATTTGTTCAGTTGTTCTGGCATTGGTTTGGTTTATTTTATCATATTTTGTAGTAGTTGTTATTTTTTCCTTAAAATTTTTATTAGTTTGTTCCGATTTATTATAAAAATTTTCGTTAATAAAAATACTGTTTTTTATTGTAGAATCAACAGGATTAGCAATTTGTACTATTTGTTTCTCATTTTGTATATAAATTTTAAATAAATAATAAGTTGTTATGCCTAATCCTAATAAAATTATAAATATTGATATAAAAGTTTGCCACGAAAAGCTTGTTTTATATTTCGCTTTTAATTTTTTTTGAATATCAGTCAAATCGTTAATAGAATCTGGATTATTTAAGTATCCGTCAATCGCTTCTGAATTTAAAGGATTGTTTTGTATTTTCTTTTCAATTTTGGCAATTTCCTCGTTCGTTACTTTAGCTTTCAAGTACTTTTCGAGTTCCAGCTTCGACAGGATTTCGGAATCTGCAAATATTTTATTTAACATTGTTCTCATTTTTCAAGGTTAATAAATTAAATAAGTTTCGTTTTCCGTTCTGAATATAACTTTTTACTTGATTTACAGTAATTCCATTAATTTCTGAAATATCAGCATAAGTTTTATTTTCGAGATAAAACTGAGTAATAGCAAGTTGTTGTTCCGATTTTAATAATTTAATATTTTCTAAAAGTAATTTCGAGTCAATTCCATAAATATCAAACACTTCTTCGTAATCTGTTGAAAATTCTGAAAAATTGCTCATATAATTTTCTTCTCTGTTTTTTCTTCTTTTCTCGGTTCTTAAATACATAAGACATTCATTTTTTGTAACCTTATACAGCCAGGATTTAAAGTTTGATATTTCTTCAGTTTTTAGCAACATTAGCAATTTTTCAAAAATTGCAATAACCATGTCTTTGCTTGTGTCTCTGTCTTTTAAGTAATTCAAACAAACACCATAAACAAGATGGTAGAATCGTTCGTATATAATTCCAACCAACGATGATTTGCCCGTTTTTTTATAACGGGCAATCAATTCATTATCAGCCATATTTTTATAATTACGAAAGTCGAAAATCATCAGATTAAATTTTTAATCGTTTCTGTGTTCGTTAAATATATCGAAATAACTTTTAGTTTCAACAACAACAATTCCTCCAGTAATATCGCCATATTTTGCAGGAATACCTCCAGAATAAATAGTAAAACTTTTAATAACTCCAGAAGGTAAAGTTGCAGAAAAATCTCCAGATTTTACACCATCAATAAAAAATGCTGATGTTCCACTTCTAGCTCCTCTAAAAATTACATCTTTTCCATTGTTACTAACTTGAACATCAGATGAAATTGCTCTAAGCATATCCGGAATACTTTGTGTACCAGCCATTTTATCAAGCTCGGCTCCTAATATTGTCATTTTTGAGGTTTCTTCAGGGTTAATTAAGTCAACTTGATGTCCAATAATTTCAATATCAATATCAATTATTTCAGGATTCATAGACATCTTAATTTTGTTAAGAAAAGTAATATTGTCGGCATTAACCACAACTCCTTTTACAGTTTTTGTTTCGTAACCGGTAAAAGAAATATTTACATCATATTTACCTGTTGGAATAGGTTTTATGGTGAAATTACCATCATTATCGGATATTCCGCCCATTTTAAATGCACCACGTTCCATATATACATTTGCATACGGAAGCGGCTCTCCGTTTTCATCAAAAACAGTTCCTTTGATAGTTCCAGAACTTTGTGCATACAATGCCGAACTTATCAGCGTTAGACAAATAAAAATTAATTTTTTCATGACTTTAAGATTTAAATTAAACTTCAACTCAAAGATGCCACGAAAATTATTTTTCCATAAAAAAATTTCATATCCTCAAGAGGTCGCAAGGAAAATAGAACACTGATGACGCGGATATTAAGGAAATTTACAGATAACATTTCGATAAACTCAATGCACCGCAAAAAATTAAAAATCCGTGTAAATCAGTCTAATCCGTTTCATCTGTGTTCTATTGGATTTTGTACAGATATGGATTTTACCCTTTATGTATTGAGAAAATACAAAATTTCGTTTAAAAATAAAACGATATAAATTTTGAATAAAAGGGCTAAAGTAAAATTTAAGGTGCTAACAATTACAATTAAAAAATAAAGATATTAATTTTGCAAAAGGAAAAAAATTAAAATATTGGGCTGTCAGTATTTCGGGGAGTTTTTTTTAAACTCTTCTTGGGCTGCTTTGTTCCGTTTTGGATGTTCAGGACGTGGCATCTTCTTTTCCAATTATGCCGTCTTTGGCTTTGGCTTTTAAATCATTCATCATTTTTCCTCATCTTCAAAACTCATGTGCGAGGTTTTTGAACGCCTTCCTTCCCAGTTAATATTCTCTGTAAAACCAGCACCGTTCATATTATAAAGCTCAACAACTTTATAAACTTTACTTTTTTTAACTCCTAAAAAAGCTGCATATCTCTTCTGCTTTTTTATTTGGATTAAATGACACTGATAATAAAATTTGCCAGTAAGCTCTTTGATAAAGTTTTTTACAGGTGGCTAACTTCCCTGATAATTCAGATGTAATTAAATAAGGTTTTAATTGTAATATTTGCATGATGCAAATATAATGGATAATCAATTAGGGCTTGCATTGTGTAATTTGAACAATGAAAAAAATATCATAAGTTCAATGTGTAATTTTGATTGGATTAATTCAGCATATTGTTAGCGGTTTAGTATAAATAAGCCTTGCATTGCATAACACTTTCATTGGAAGATATTTAAAAAACTACATGCAAATTTCAGTTTTGACCTAATTTTTCATGAAATTTATTATTTAACATCAAAAAGTTAATATTTAAATTTATATATCAAATTATGCAAACTCATTTTTAATAATTTAGCCATTTAGAATTATTTAATTAATTAAAAATATATTAGTTATGAACTCAAAATCTCTTAACCTATTGCTTTACATATTAATGGCTTCTATTCTTTTTTCATGTGTTCCTTCACGTCAGTTTGAAGAAATGAAAGAAAAAAACAGTAAATGTCAGGAAGAATTAGAATTATTGAAAAGTCAAAACAAAGAACTTTCTGAAAGCAGCACCGAGTCGAA
>MENC01000005.1:10267-10579 GCA_001768155.1 Bacteroidetes bacterium GWA2_30_7 | reverse complement strand
AGTCTTGAGGAGTATGCATTTGTTGTAACTTTTGCTTCATACCTGTTACTATCCCCATTTCTTAATCTTCTTACAGTATCTGGTTCCCCTTTTTCATAAGGGTAAGCTTTTGGATATCCAATTACAATGTATTTATGCTGAAAATCTGGTAACTCATGCCTGTTTTCTGGGAATATAGTAGTTGGGTCTCCATTAAATGATCTGAATCCTACTATATGCAAAGCTCTACTAGCAATTTTTATAACTGGACGTGGTTCTGCCATAATATCAATGTGATAGTAATATTTATAAAGTTATCACCCATCTGTAGCT
>MENC01000005.1:0-10229 GCA_001768155.1 Bacteroidetes bacterium GWA2_30_7 | reverse complement strand
TTAAGAAAATCTCACGAAAATCCGGAAGTAACAAAAATTTATGCAGAATTTCTGGAAAAACCACTCGGTCATGTATCTCATAAACTATTACATACCAAATACAGAAAGCGAAACAGATATTAAAATTATTTATATAAAAAGAGAGCTTATTTACACTCTCTTTTTATATTTTTAAAAATTAAATATTCTTATAAGAAAACTCCAAAAAACAAAAAACAAATGACAAATAAATTACAATTCTTAAAATTTCAAACCCAAATTTATCCTGAAAAAGTTCAGGAACTATTTGGAACAAGCGTTTAAACCCGTTTGGATATTAAGTATTTGTTATTTGAGATTTATTTGAGATTTGAAACTTGTAATTTGTTATTTCTTAAAATAAGATAAAAGTATTTTAATATACAGAGTTAAATTCAATTAATTGAATATCAAATGAAGTTTTTACCCGAAAAATACAGTATTGAAGACAAACGCATGGAACCATTTATTTCTCCAGACGAGATTTGGAATTATATTAATAATACAAAATCAAGTAAAGAAAGGGTTCGAGAAGTAATTTCCAAATCGTTAGAAAAAAAACGCCTAACACTGGAAGAAACAGCTGTTCTTTTAAATGCAACACAACCAGAACAAATTGAGGAAATTAAACAAGCTGCCAGAAAACTAAAAAACAATGTTTACGGTAATAGAATTGTTTTATTTGCACCGTTGTATATTGGAAATCTTTGTTCTAACGATTGTACATACTGTGGATTTAGAACTACAAATAAAGAATCTGTTAGAAAAACACTTTCTACTGATGAAATTATTACCGAAGTAAAATCATTAGAAGACGATGGACAAAAACGATTAATTTTAGTTTATGGTGAGCATCCTAAATATACACCCGAATTTATAGCTGATTCTGTTAGAACTGTTTATGGAGTTAAAAGTAAAAATGGAGAAATAAGAAGAGTAAATATTAATGCAGCCCCATTAAGCATTGATGGTTTTAAAACAGTAAAAGATTCAGGAATAGGAACATATCAGGTTTTTCAGGAAACTTACAATCCCCAGGCATATAGTATTTATCATAAAAGCGGAAATAAAAAAGATTTCAATAACAGATTAACATCACTTGATAGAGCTATGGAAGCCGGACTTGATGATGTTGGAATTGGAGCATTATTTGGACTATACGACTGGCGTTACGAAGTGCTTGGACTAGTGCGGCATACAAATCACCTTGAAGCATGTTATAATGTTGGACCACACACAATTTCATTTCCCAGAATCCAAGACACTTCCTGTTTTACTGTTAATAATCAGTATTCTGTAAGTGATGAAGATTTTGTAAAATTAGTTGCAATTCTTCGTCTGGCTGTACCATACACAGGAATGATTTTAACGGCAAGAGAATCTCATGAAATTCGCCGGGAAGTTTTAAAATTTGGTGTTTCGCAAATTGATGGCGGAACAAAAATCGAAATTGGTAGTTATTCGGAAAAAAACGGCTACCCTCAAGACCTTAAAAGAGAGCAATTTTGCATAAACGATAATCGGTCGCTGAATGATATTATAAACGAATTGGTAGAAGACAATTTTCTTCCGTCATTTTGTACGGCTTGTTATCGGCTTGGCAGAACCGGTGAGCATTTTATGGAATTTTCTGTGCCGGGTTTCATCAAAGAAAAATGTAGTCCAAACGCCATTCTTACATTTGCCGAATATCTTGAAGATTATGCAAAAGGTGATTCATATATAAATGGCTGGAAAACAATTGAAAAAAACATTTTAGCAATCGAAAATTCAGAGTTAAAAGAAAATGTTATAAATAAGGTTGCGAAAATAAAAAACAAGCAAAGAGATTTGTACTATTAACACAAAAACATTTAAAACGACAAATCCTGTAAATCTTGTAAATCCTGTCAAAAAAATAACCTTATGAAACATTCACAGCCTGCTCCGATTTATCGGAGACCCAAAATTAGGACACTCAAGGAAATGTTTATATTTGAACTATGTGAAATCTCTATAACTATGTTCCTTTGTGGTAAAAAAAACATAAATTAAATTATCGAATGTAACTAAAATTCACCACATAGACACAATAGACACATAGAATTGCACATAGCTAAAAATGAGATACTAATGAAAATATACAAAAATGAAAGGGAAAGACTTAAAACCACATATAGGAATTTTTGGAAGAAGAAATAATGGCAAAAGCTCTTTCATTAATACTCTTGTTAATCAGGAAATTGCAATTGTCTCATCAATTCCGGGTACAACAACCGACCCTGTGAAAAAATCAATTGAAATTTTTGGAATTGGACCCGTAATAATGATTGATACTGCCGGAATCGACGATGTTGGCGAATTAGGTGCAAAAAGAATCGAAAAAACCAGAGAAGTAATTAAAACTGTCGATTTGGCTATTTTACTTATAGTTGATAACATTTTTGATGAATTTGAAATAAATCTAATTAATGAATTTAATTATTATGAAACTCCTTTTGTTATTATTCATAATAAATCTGATATTGAAAAAATAAACATTAACACGTTAAAAAAAATACAAAATATTTCAAAAAATAAGGTTCTTAATTTTAATTCTTTAGAACCCGAAAATCTTGATGAAGTTATTGAATTATTAAAGAATACAATTCCTACAACCTCATTTCAAAAACCATCATTATTAAAAGGATTAATCACTAAAAACGATATTGTATTACTCATTACTCCGGTTGATTCTGAAGCTCCAGACGGAAGAATGATACTGCCTCAACAAATGGCTATCCGCGATGTTCTTGATAACGACTGTGTAAATATTGTACTAAAAGAAACCGAACTTGAAACATTTTTAAAAAACACAGGAATTAAACCAAAACTTGTAATTACCGACAGTCAGGCGTTTGGTTTTGTAAGTAAAATAATTCCCGAGGATATTATGCTTACAGGTTTCAGTATTGTGTTTGCTCGTTTAAAAGGAAACTTTCAGGATTATATAAACGGAACATCACATTTGTCGAAATTAAAAGATGGCGACAAAGTTTTAATTCTTGAATCTTGCACACATCAAGTAAGTTGCGACGATATTGGACGAGCTAAAATCCCAAAATGGTTAGATAAATTTACAGGTAAAAAACTAGAATACAAAGTAGTGGGTGGATTAGACAGCCTGAAAGATACAATTAAAGATTTTGCAATTGTAATTCAGTGTGGCGGATGTGTAACAACAAGAAAACAAATCGTTAACAGGCTTAAACCTGCAATAGATGCCAGAATTCCTGTAACGAACTACGGAATGGCAATAGCATATATAAACGGAATTTTCGATAGAGCAATTGCTCCATTTATCAATAAAACTATTGAGTTATGATTACTGAAATTCTTTCAAAAGAAAATTTTACAATAGAAGATATTATTAAATTATTAAATTCATCAAAAGATGAACAAACCGAATTATTTGAAAAATCTGCTGAAATTAAAAAGAAATATCTCGGAAACTATGTCTATTTAAGGGGTCTGATTGAGTTTTCAAATGTTTGTATAAAAAATTGTTATTATTGTGGAATACGGAAAGACAATTCTAAAGTCTCAAGATATAATATATCTGATAACGAGATTCTTGAAGCTGCCAAATATGCTTATGAAAATAATTATGGTTCGCTGGTTCTGCAATCGGGCGAAGTTCAAAATCGTGTTTTTAGCGATAGAATAGAAAAACTGGTTAAACAAATAAAATCACTGTCGGACAACAAACTCGGAATAACTTTATCGTGTGGCGAACAAAGCAAAGAAACTTATTTACAGTGGTTTAATGCGGGTGCACATAGATATTTGTTAAGAATAGAAACCGCAAACAAAGAATTATATAAAAAACTTCATCCCATTGACGATTTTCACGATTGGGATAAAAGATTAGATTGTTTAAAAGACTTGAAAGAGATTGGATATCAAACAGGTACAGGAATTATGGTCGGTTTGCCATTTCAAACTATTGACGATTTGGCGAATGATTTAATTTTTATGAAAAACATGGACATTGATATGTGCGGAATGGGTCCATATATTGAGCATTTTGACACGCCTTTATATCAATTTTCAAAAGATTTAATGACTTTAAAACAGCGACTAAATTTAACGTTAAAAATGATTGCGATTTTACGTATATTAATGAAAGACATTAATATAGTTGCAACTACAGCACTACAAGCAATCGACAAAATTGGCAGAGAAAAAGCAATCAGAATTGGTGCAAATATTTTAATGCCAAATATTACTCCTATAAGCTTCAGAGATAAATATTTATTATACGAAAATAAACCCTGTATAAACGAAAATTCATCTGACTGTAAAAACTGCATTGATGCACGAATGAAAATTGCCGGAAATACCATAGAATATGGAAAGTGGGGCGATTCGTTACATTTTCAAAACTCGATAAAAATGTAAAAGTTGATTTACGATTTAGGGAACGATAGTTTAAGCAATCGTAAATCTAATATCGTAAATTTTAATAAGCACTAACTAGGTCTTTCGCAACCCTTTCGGTTATAATACCACCAATTAATAATTGTTGCCAGTACAAAAAAAGTTGCTATTCCATAAAAGAAAGCATTTGCATTTCCAGTACTTGTTAATACTGCACTTACCGAAGTTGCAAAAATAAATGGACCGAAGGCAGCGATTGCTGCTGAAAATCCAATTACACCCGCAGCTTGACGTGGATTGTGTCCAAAAATTATTGGATATTGTCGGAAGGTAGCAGCATTGCCCATTCCGGTCATAAAGAATAATCCTAACATTAAATAAAGAAACGCCGGAAACTGGTCAACTGAAGTTGGCGTTAACAAACCCATCTGAACCATTGCAATACATCCAATTATTAATGATATTCCAGTAATAGTTGTTAAAATTGCTCCACCAACTTTATCTGCTACAAAACCAAATAATACACGGCTTCCTGCACCAATTAATGGTCCTAAAAAAGCATATTTTAATGGGTCTGGTGCGTCAGGGAAATTACCATAAACAGTTTTAATCATTAGTGGAAAAATTGCCGCAAGTCCTGAAAATCCGCCAAAAGTCATCATATATGTAATTGTACAAAACCAAGTGTGTTTATCTTTAAAAATATCTAATTGCTGCTTAAATGTAGCTTTTACAGGAATACTTTTTATAAAAAACCATGAAGCGATTGCTAAAATAATTAATAACGGAACATACCAAAAAGCTGCACTTTGTAAATAAATTTCGGAAGTTCCTAAAATTTCTTTTGTTTTAGAATCGGTTTTAGTAAAAACTTCGGCTGCACCGTAAGTTGCAATTCCTAACATTGCCGGAGTCATAAATTGTGCAACACTTACTCCAAAATTTCCAATTCCAGCCTGTATTCCGAGAGCTGTACCTTGTAGTCTTTTTGGAAAAAACAAACTTGTACTTGGCATATATGAAGAAAAATCGCCTCCACCAAAACCGGCAGTAAATGCTAATACCATAAATACCCAAAATGGTGTTGTTGTATTCATAACTGCTAAACCAATTCCAACAGCCGGAATAAGTTTAATTATAGTTGAAAATGTAATTACGTGTCGGGAACCAAATATTGGCAATAAAAAAGTATGAATAATTCTAAGCAAACCCGCTGCTAATCCGGGCATTGCAGCTAACCAGAATAATTGGTCTTTATCGAACTTAAAACCTATTCCGGGAAGTTTGGTAACAATAGCGCTCATCATAAACCATGTCCCGAATGATAGAATTAACGATAGTGTTGTAACAATTAATACCCTCCATGCGATTTTTTTTCCTTCATTTTCCCAAAAATCATGATTTTCGGGTTCCCATTTTTTTAGCCAAGTTGCCATAATATATATGTTTTTTAGTTTGAGGTTTGAGGTTTAAAGTTTGAAGTTTAACTTATTTCATAAAATTTGGTTTGAAAACCAGCATTAAATAAGACCAGTTAGCTACATTACCTGTTTCGCCATTGCCCTGATAATCTGTAACTCCTTTAAGCATTGAAATAGATGGAGTTAGTAAATAATGCGAATATCCTGCAACAAGGCTGAATTGCTTACTAAAATTATAGCCAAGTTCTAAATCTATTTCAGTTCCTAGGTTAGAATTCATTTCTGTTATATTTCCACTTGCAGTTGTTGCTTTAACATCCAATATTTTTGCTGCTGCCATAAATTGATGTATGTCAAAACAAAAATACCATTTTTCTGCTTTATATTTTGCTTTAAAATAAACATCTGTTAAACCAACGTTTTTATGCCCATTTCCTGCAAAATAATAATCCATATAACCATTGAATTTATGAGCAGTTCCGTATAGCGGATTAAAAGCATGATTAACTGATGTATATGCTTTTGTAGTATCAGTTTGACTTTGCCCCGATAAATTTTCAAACCCCAGACCTAATGAGATTTTTTTCATTAATGTATATGATACATCTGCTCCTAACATGTAAGCCTGAGTTTTATTAATGCTTCCTGTTTGATAATAAAATCTTCCACAAGCAAATAAAGCATTTTTCTGAAACTCTAAATGTGTTCCGGTAGTTTGAATAAATCGTGATTTAATAACTGTAACAGGTGATTGACTGCCGACATTTAAAAATATGAAACTTGCACTTAAAGAGCTGAATTTTTTATTGAGCCACAAATACTGCATTTCTTTATAATTGTTTTTTACTTTATACGCATTTGCTGTATTTGTTGCTCCATTTTGATTGTAAGCTGCACCTAAATGAACAGTAAATTTATTAGTAGTATCTGCAAACATTAATACTGCAACATCGTGAGTTCTTGCTTGTTGTTGCCAATTTACACTTCCCAGTAATCTTTGGTCATCATAATTTAATTCTTGTCGTCCGGCTTTTAACGATAGATTTGGTAAAAACCAATATTGCCCCCAGCCTTCGTGCATAAATGTTTGAGCTAGTGTGTCGGCAGCAATAAGTTGTGATTGATTTCCCCAAACTCTAACATCCTGAATTGAAGTTCCGAATTTGAATTTATCGGCTGAATAGCCAAAATTTAGTCTGGTTCTTTGTGATATAAAAGTTGAACCATGTACAGCCGAATCAAGTGGTAATTGATAACCATGTCGGTTTTCAAATCGTGGACGAACTTCTCCGGTTAATGTCATTTGTGAGTAAATATTACCCGATACTAAAATTGAAAGTCCAATTAATAAAAGTTTAAAATTTGTTTTCATAAAATTAAAGATTAAATAAATTATTTTTTTTAATTGATTATTTAAGTTCTACATCTGTTGAATAAGTAGGAGCAGCTTTATTCATAAGTTTTGAAACCACTTTCTTCATCCACCAAAAACAAATAACTGATAGACCCAACATCAGTATCCAACTGCTTGTCCATAAGCCAGTCCAATCAAGCAGGTAGCCAAACATGATTGGTCCAAAGAAACCTCCAAGTCCTCCAAGTACGCCTACCATGCCCCCAACAACACCTATTTCATTTGGAAAATAATCGGGTATTAAACGATATACTCCTGCTTTACCAATTCCCCAAACTGTTCCGATTATTAATACAAGAATTGCAAAAATCCAGAGGTTTGCCTGAAAATAAATTCTACTTACACCTTTTGCCAGTAGTTGTTTCTTTTTCACCTCGTCGCCTACTTTTACTGAAGGAACCTGCCATGATTGTTTTTCGGGAAATGCCAGAAATTCGTTTACATCATACGATTCTTTGAAGCCTGTTTTTGCAATTACTTTATATTCTTTGTCGTCAACTTTAATTAAAGTGTCCGATACAAACGTTACAATTCCTTTTTTACTGCATGTTACAGCCTTCCCGGGTGTTTTAATTTCCATTTGTGGGATACTTAATAAAAAGCAGCAAACAATAGAGATTGTAAAAACCCAGTACATAACTTTTCGCCCACCCCATTTATCCGACATCCAACCCCCCAAAGCACGAATTAGTCCCGAAGGCAAACTAAACAACGAAGCCAACAATCCAGCAGTTACCAGCGATGCAGCGTAAGCATTTACAAAATATGGAACCAGCCATTGCGAGAAAGCAACAAAACATCCAAATACCAAAAAATAATAAAGCCCAAATCTCCAAACCCTTATACTTTTCAACGGTTGAAGTAGTTGTTTGGTAGTTCTTCCTGTGATAGAATGTTTTTTATTTTCTGTCAGTAAAAAGAATAAAACAGCCATAATTAATAATGAAGCTGCATAAATTTTTGGTAATGTTCTCCAATTATCTAATTCAGTTCCACCTGTTAGTTTTCCCAAAATTGTTGGTGCTAATAAAGTAGTTACAGCTGCTCCGGCATTTCCTACTCCAAATATTCCTAATGCTCTACCTTGCCATGCTTTTGGATACCAAACAGAAGTATTTGCAATGCCAATTGCAAAACCGGTACCAGCAAGTCCAAAACCCAAACTGCAAAAAGCAAACCCCTCAAAACTATTAACTAGTGAAACACAATACATTGGGATGGAACAAAAAAGCAGTAAACTTCCAAAAACCCATTTTCCTCCATATTTATCGGTCATCATTCCCAGAGGTAATCGAAAAATTGAACCGGTAAGTATCGGAATACCCAATAACCATCCGATTTGGACTGGAGTCCATGTAAAAATGTTGTTGTCAACAAGAAATGTTACCATAACACCATTAAATGTCCAAACTGCAAAACATACAGTAAAGGCAAGAGTATTAAAGAATAACATTCTGTGCGATTTTCCTGAAACTGTTGCATCCATATTTTTTTAATTAAAATTTATAATTTCTGAATGTTTAATAAAATATGAAACAAAATTAATTAAAACAATTAAGTATTAAAATACCTAATAGCATAAAAAAAGATATTTTTTCGTATCTTTTTTAGCTAATAGTTCTTTGTTTTTTTCTTTTTATGATTTTTTAAAAGGGCTAAAGCCCTGAAATTGGGAGTTTTAATTAATTGCCACGACCTTTAGGTCGTGGCAATTATTGTAACTAATTTTTCAAATTATGTCTAAAATCCGCAAGCTATAAGTTAATTTGTTGTTTACCAGTCAGGTGAAAACACCTGACTGAAGCATCATGCCTCTTGCAGGTGTTTTCACCTGCAAGCACTTACAAATTAACTTGCGGATTTAAGGTTATTTAAAAATTTAAAATCTCGAATGATTTGCAATAAAGATTAGCTTATTTAGATTTTCTATAACTATTTCTTTATTATTGAGATTGATGATTTTTTCTTCTTTAAAATCTGCCAGATTTTTAGAAACTTGTTCTTTTGTTGTTCCGGCAATATCTGCTATATCTTGACGGCTTAGAGATACTCCAATTGATTTTTCTTCATTAGATGGACAATAAGCTTTCTTTATTTTCAACAAAGCCTCCGCAACTCTTTCTCTGACCGAAAGTTGAGACAGGTCTCTTGCTATTTCTTCTGAGTAATATAGTTCATCTACAAAGAACAGAAGCAAATTATTAGATAGTTCAGAATTATTTTTCAAAAGCGTTAAAAAATATTCACTTTCGATAAAACAAATGCAAGATTCCTCAATTACTTCTGCTGATATTGGCCAGTATTCGCGATTAAAGCCTCTATGCCCTAAAATATCTCCGGATTTTGATAATCTTACAACTTGTTGTTTTTTACCAATTCCCGTTTTATAAACTTTAACCTTCCCTGAATGAATGAAGAAAATACCTTTCATCAAAGATTTTTCGTAAATCACATGTTCTTTTTTCTTATAACGTCTTGAGATAATGTGCTTTTGAGCAAACTCCAGCCATTCTGAACTACAATATTTTATAAGCCAACAATTATTACTATCACATTTAATGCAGTTAGTAGTAGGGTTTATCATTTAATTAATTTTACTATTTAGGTTTAAAGATAATAGATATAAAGGTAAAGAGTTAATTTTTTTTTAATTTTAATCATTTTCTTGTGTGAACCAACGGGCTAACCCGTAGGTTCGTGGTAGTTTCATGTGTTTATATTTTCTTTGGACAGGATTTACAAAATTTACAGGTTTATCTTGTTAATCCTGTAATCCTGTCTAAATTTTTGTTTTCTTTAAAAGTTTTAAATTTTTCATATATTTAGCAATCAATATAAAATAAATTACAATGAAAAAAATTATTTCATATAACGTAAACGGAATAAGGGCTTCATTAAATAAAGGATTAAGCGAATGGCTCGAAAAAGAAAGTCCCGATATGGTTTGTTTTCAGGAACTAAAAGCATCGCCCGACCAG
>MENC01000004.1:3997-5548 GCA_001768155.1 Bacteroidetes bacterium GWA2_30_7 | reverse complement strand
GAATTACTTACTTACTTACTGAAAAAGATTTTTTAAAATTAGTAAGCGGTTTGAATGGCATTATTAAAATAAAAAATCAATTTGTTCATATAACTAAAGAAGAAATTGAAAAACTATTAAAACATCTTCAAAATCCAGCACCAGTTAGTAAACATCAAATGCTACAAGTATTGTTTGCAAATGAATATAACGGAGCAAAAATTGAAGTTTCAGACGAATTACTTAAAATTTTAAATCAATTTAATTCGATAACATCAGTTCCATTACCGGCAGGATTGAATGCCGAAATGCGACCTTATCAGTTACGTGGTTACGAATGGTTGTATAAAAACAGTAAAATTGGTTTTGGAAGTATTTTAGCCGATGATATGGGACTTGGTAAAACATTACAAACCATAGCAATACTATTGAAATTTAAAGAAGATAATATTCTTGAAAAAGAAAAAGCATTAATTGTAATGCCTACAACTTTACTTACGAATTGGGATAAGGAATTTCAGAAATTCGCACCTTCTCTAAGTTATCATATTTATCACGGAAGTAAAAGAGATATTTCAAAGTTTGACAATCAGGATATTTTGCTAACTTCCTATGGTATTGCTCGTACTGATTCTGATATAATTAAAAAAATTAAATGGCATGTACTTATTATAGACGAAGCTCAAAACATTAAAAATCATAATGCCGACCAAACTAAAGCAATAAAATCAATTAATTCTAACATCAAAATTGCATTAAGCGGAACACCTGTCGAAAACAGACTTAGTGAATATTGGAGTATTTTTGATTTTTCAAATAAAGGTTATTTAGGTTCAATAAAACATTTTACAGACGAATTTTCAAAGCCAATTACAATTGAAAAAAGCCATAAACAACTTGAAGTATTTAAGAAAATTACTTCTCCATTTATTATGCGACGAATGAAAAGCGATAAAAGTATAATAAGTGACTTACCTGATAAAATTGAAAATAACCAATATTCATCATTAACAAAACAACAAGCTGCATTGTATGAAAGCACTGTTAAAAATGTAATGAAAACTATTGAAGAAAGCGAAGGAATAGAACGAAAGGGATTGGTTCTTAAAATGCTTACAGCTTTAAAACAAATTGGGAATCACCCATATCAATATTTAAAATCGGGAGCAAATTCGGCTGAATTATCTGGGAAAATTGTTGTTTTATTTGAACTTTTAAATACTATAATTGATAATAATGAAAAAACATTAATTTTTACTCAATACAAAGAAATGGGCGACTTACTTCAAATATTAATTAGAGAAGAATTAGAAACCGAACCGTTATTTTTACATGGCTCATTAACTCGTCAACAAAGAGAAACAATGATTGAAGAATTTCAAACAAAACAATTTAGAAAAATATTTATTTTATCGTTAAAAGCAGGAGGGACAGGGCTTAACTTAGCTCAAGCTCAAAACGTTATTCATTATGACTTGTGGTGGAATCCTGCTGTTGAAATTCAAGCAACCGACAGAGCATATAGAATTGGACAAAAAAACAAAGTAATGGTACATCGTTTAATAAACAAAG
>MENC01000004.1:2357-3942 GCA_001768155.1 Bacteroidetes bacterium GWA2_30_7 | reverse complement strand
GAGATTTATTTGTGATTTGATTGGGAATAATATTAAACTATTCCAACTTATTTTTGTCATGTAATTGCTTCAAAAGCCGTATAAGATAAGATTCTATGCTTTCATCGGGTTTAATAGGAATACATTCTAATGCAGAAGTAAAACTATTTATCAAATTAGTGTATTTTTTAAAATTTGATTTTAGAATTTCATAATCGTTAGTTTCCCAATATTGCCCCTCGTCTATCATCTTAAAGTCTGAAAAGTATTTTTTATCGAGATGTCTAAATAGTTGAATTATAAACTGATGTGTTTCAATACCTGCATATTGAGTTTTGGTTGAAAGCATATATAGATATTCGTGTTCATTTTGAATATCTGATTTACCATATAATTTTAGATTTAGAAAATCACTCATGCGACCATTTGATAGAAAGCATAACGAAATTGTTTCGCAATTAGTAGGTGTAAAGTTAATCCCGTAAATATTTTTGTTGTATCCTTTGTTACTAAAAGAATTTTTAGGAAATGCTCTTTCGAAAACGAAATATTTCCATTTATATACGCTAGCAATATCCTGAATTTCAGCAATTAGTTCAGGTAATAATTCTGGTTTGGAAATTCTACCACTATAATGAAAACTTAAACCCATTATAAAACATCTTTTATCAAAAATAACAATTTTAAAATAAAAATTTCTTTTTTTATGGAAATTTATTTCAGATAGTATCTATTCAGTAAAGCAAATTATTAATTAAAATTGAATAGCCATGAAAACAATCGTTTATTTATTTATCTGCATTCTAGTACCAGTTTTTAGTTTCTCAAACAACGAAAAAACATTAACCTCTACTGTAAAAAATGTAACAGTTTTTTTAAACTCTGCTCAAGTAAACCGAACAGCAAATTTTAGTATTGAAACAGGTATTACTGATTTGATTTTTGAAGGAATTTCTCCTTTTATTAATGATAAAAGCATGCAAGTAAATGGAATAGGGAATATTACAATAATTGATGTGAAATATCGCATAAAACAGCCAGAAGTAAAGCTTTTTGTGGTTAATACATTACCTCCAAAAATTGTAAATGATATTAAATTGCTTGAAGATTCGCTGAATAACCTAGCTTTTGATTTAGAAGATATTACAAATAAAAAAGAAGTACTAAACCTCGAAAAAAAAGTATTGCTTCTGAATAAATTTATGCAAGGAACTGTTGATACTATTCCTGAATTAAAAGATGCAATGGCATATCTCAGAAAGCAACTTAATGATATAAATGCTGAATTGAATAAGATTAAGCGTGATGAATTTAGATTATCATCGAATAAAAATGATATGCAAAATAGGCTCAACAATTTAAAAGCTTATAATACTCAGGAAAATCCAGAAAAACCCGAAGAAGAAAAACATCAAATTGTTGTTACAGTTTCATCTGATAGTCCAGAGCAAGGAAGGCTAACTATTAATTATATGGTAAGTAACGCCGGTTGGAATCCGGAGTATGATATCAGGGCAGAAGGAACAGACAAACCTGTAACTCTCGTGTATAAAGCAAATGTTTATCAAAATTCAGGTGAAGAATGGAAAAATGTAAATCTGAAGTT
>MENC01000004.1:0-2340 GCA_001768155.1 Bacteroidetes bacterium GWA2_30_7 | reverse complement strand
AAGAAAATTATGGTGGGGCTTCTGTTGCATCTTGTGTTTCTGATAAATATTTAGAAGACGAAAAAAACAAGG
Source organism: Bacteroidetes bacterium GWA2_30_7 (assembly GCA_001768155.1). GTDB lineage: Bacteria > Bacteroidota > Bacteroidia > Bacteroidales > GWF2-33-38 > GWA2-31-9. Next base: position 2,268 of record MENC01000004.1, on the reverse strand, counting down.
ATATTGCAGCATATTATTCCTCAGATTTCACTCAGGTTCAACAAACTATGACAAATGTTGAATATGATATTAATCTTCCTTATACAATTCCTTCTGATGGTGAAAATCATAAAGTTGCAGTTCAGAATTACGAACTTGAAACAGACTATTATCACTATCTTTTGCCACGAATCGACAAACAAGCATATCTTGTTGCAAAAATTACAGATTGGGGTAAATTAGATTTACTTCCTGCAAATGCAAATATCTATTTTGAAGGAACTTATGTAGGTGAAACCGCAATAAATCCAAGTATTTTACAAGATACAATGGAAATTGCTTTAGGAAAAGACAGGGGGATAATTATTGAAAGAGTAAAAGATAAAGATAATGTTCGTAATGAATTGATTGGCTCAAATATAAAGAAAACAATTCAGTACAATATCAAGCTAAAAAATAGTAAATTACAGCTTTGTAATCTGATAATAGAAGACCAGTTACCAATATCTCAAAATAATGAAATAATTGTAAAAGAATTAGAACTTTCAAATGCTGATTATAACAAATCGAATGGTATTCTTACATGGAAAACTAAATTGAAATCACAGGAATCAAAAACAATTTCATTTTCGTACATCGTTGAATATGATAAAAATAAGCAACTTGCAAGTGTATTTTAAAAAATATAATAGGTTTTTAAAAGCCATTACTCAAAAGGGTAGTGGCTTTTTTTTATATTAGATGATTCTAAAATTTCAAATCCCTGATTTCCTTAACTGCAACATTAAACTCATCAATAATTTCTTTCAAAATTTCAGATGCCGGCTTTATATCTTTCAGAAGTGCAGAAATTTGACCAATTTCAAGTTCTCCATCGTCGAGATTGCCATCGAACATTCCAAGTTTAGAACGACCTTTTCCAAGAGCTTCTGCAAGTTTTTCACGTGTAGCCCCTTCGTTTTCAAGCCTTTCGATTTCACTGTAAAATTTGTTTTTAATTAATCTTACAGAAACCAATTTTTTCATCGAAAGCATTGTGTCGCCATCATTAGTTTCAATAATTTTATTTTTAAAGTTAAGATGTGCACTTGATTCATTTGAAGCTACAAAGCGACTTCCCATCTGAACACCATCTGCTCCAAGCGACATTGCTGCCAGCATTCCTCTTCCGGTTGCAATTCCACCGGCTGCAATTAATGGAATTTTTATAGCTTTTCTTACTAATGGAATCAAAACCATAGTTGTAGTTTCCTCTCTACCATTATGTCCACCGGCTTCAAAGCCTTCTGCAACAACTGCATCAACACCGGCTTCTTCTGATTTTACTGCAAATTTTACATTTGCAATTACATGAACAACAATTAATCCATTATCTTTTAAATACTTAGTCCATTTAGTAGGATTTCCTGCCGAAGTAAAAACAATTTTAACTCCTTCGTTGATAATTGTTTTAATATGTTCTTCTGCATAAGGATACAAAAGTGGCAAATTAACTGCAAATGGTTTATTGGTTGCTTTTTTACATTTTTGAATATGAATTTTTAAAACATCCGGATACATTGAGCCTGCTCCAATAATTCCAAGTCCACCGGCATTGCTAACCGCAGAAGCCAATTCCCATCCACTACACCAAATCATACCTGCTTGATTAACAGGATATTTAATGTTAAATAATTGACAAATTCGATTCATTGTATTCTTTCTACTTTTACTTTTTTATAGTTCGGTATATTTTTGAGATTGACTTCGTCGAGCTAAAGGTTGCTTCGTTCCTCGCAATGACGAAGATTCTGACTGTCTGTCTGTTACGTCATTGCGAACGCAGTGAAGCAATCTGTTAATTAATAGCACTTTATAAAAATATACCGAAATATTTTTTTATAACTCACTTAAATTAAAAGTTTCTCTTTCTCTAACTCCCTTATCAGTAATTTTTAATGTACAACATTCGTGATATAAATCGTGTTCAAAAAATAATACAAAATCGTTTTTGGCAGCATTATTCAAAAAAACTTCTTTTTCTTTCATTAAATCCAATGGCTTAATATCGTAGCTCATAAGAAATGGGATAGGAAGATGAGCAACAGAAGGTATTAAGTCTGTCATAAAAACAATAGTTTTATTTTTATAACTGATATATGGAACCATTAGTCCATCGGTATGTCCATAAAATATTTTAACTTTAAAATCGGGAAAAAGCTCAGTATCATTATCAACAAGATTTAATTTTCCACTTTCCTGCATTGGAATAATGTTTTCCTTCATAAATGAAGATTTTTCTCGTTTGTT
>MENC01000003.1 GCA_001768155.1 Bacteroidetes bacterium GWA2_30_7 | reverse complement strand
AATTTACGTCATTGCGAGCTACGAAGCAATCCCTAACAACCTGCAACAGATTGCTTCGTGCCTCGCAATGACGATTCGGTTCACAAACCTCAAACTTCTTCCCATGTTTCAATTCAAACAGTTCACAGTTTTCCACGATAAATGTGCAATGAAAGTTGGTACAGATGGTGTTTTATTAGGAGCATGGGCAAATGTTGAAGATGCTAACTTTATTTTAGATATTGGCACAGGTTCTGGTTTAATTGCTTTAATGTCGGCTCAAAGGTCAAATGCCAAAATAATAGCAATTGATATTGATGAAAATGCAGTATTACAAGCAACTGAAAATGTTAAAAATAGTAAATGGAATGATAGAATTGAAGTTGAATATATTGACTTTTATGATTTTGTTAAAAGTTCAAAAATAAAGTTTGATACAATTATTTCAAATCCACCATATTTTAAAAATAGCTTGAAAAATCCAGAACCTTCAAAATCAATTGCAAGGCACGATATAGCATTAAATTACGAACTGTTAATTTCCGAATCTGTAAAAATATTAAACAAAAATGGCAATTTATCTATTATAATTCCTGCCAGAGAACTCGAAAATATTGAAAAATTAGCTATTCAAAACAACTTTATTTTAAGCAGAAAAACTTTTGTAAAGCCAACTCCTGCAAAAAATCCAATAAGAGTTTTATTAGAATTAAAATTTTCTGAAAATAATTGCAATATTGTAGAAAGCGAGATTGTTATCGACGACGGAAATCGACATAGTTACACAAAAGAATATATTTCTTTAACAAAAGACTTCTATTTGAATTTTTAAAATCATACTTTCGTAATCCGAATAATTTAAAAAACTATGTGAAACCTATGTAACTATGTTTCTATGTGGTAAAAAAAACAAATAGACACAATAGAAACATAGAAAAGCACATAGCTACAAACTGAAAAAAATATCTGCATGAAAAAAGTAAAAAAACTTACAACTATTAAAATTTCAAAATCCAACGAAATCGTAAAATCCGAAGTAGTTTATAACGAAAATCAAGATATTATTTTACATATCAATTTTGACGATTTTGGAAATATTGAAACAAAAATTGAATTTGAATTTGATGAAAATAAAAATTGCATAAAAGAAATTAATTATTACGATGAAGAGTCTGTAAGCGAGAGCATTACTAATATTTATAACGAAAATAATAAAATTGTAAAATCAGTTACAGAATATGCCGATGGCTCTACTTCAATAAAAACGGTTGCTGTAAATTCCGCTCAAAGTGAGCAAATAATTGAAACTCACGACGAAGACGGATTGTTAGAAGCCAAAGAAGTTAACTTTTATAAAGATGGTTTATTAGTAAAGCATTTGATTTATGATGAAGATAATAAGCTCGTTAATGAGGTAATGAACGAATTTGATGAAAAGCAAAATTTAATAAAAAGAGTAGAAAAAAATTATTTTGAAAAAACAGAATTTTCAACAAATTTTGAATATAACGAAAAACAGAATTTAGTTAAATATCAAAAAACTACAGCAAAAGGAATTGTTGTCGAAAAGCTTTTAATTTCTTATGATGAACATTATAGAATAATTCAGCAAAAGTACTCAGATGGAATTACTTACAAATATATTTTTGACGATGAAAATAAAACAAAAACAGAAGAACGCTACGACCAACAAGGTTTTTTGCGGCTTCAAATTGTTTCAGACATAAGCGATGGCGAAACAATTCAATTTGAGGACTATATGGCTTATAGAGTTGAATACAAATACGAATATTTTGAATAAATTTATAAGTAGTTAAAGTGCCTTGAATTTAAAGTACTTAGAATTGAATTACTAAATGTTACGTTATGGAATTTAGATACTTATTTTAAAATGCAAATTAAAAACAATAAAGTACAGCTCACTGATTTAGGTTTAATTGATTTTGCAAATGCCTGGAACAAACAAGAAGAGTTTTTTAATTCAATAGTTGAAACAAAGCTATTTAATCGAAATAATACCGAAAATTTTAAACAAACATCAAATTACTTTTTGTTTTGTGAGCATCCACATGTTTACACTTTAGGAAAAAGCGGAAAACCTAACAATTTACTTGTAAATGAACAATTTCTAGCACAAATAAAAGCTTCATATTATAAAATCAATCGGGGAGGCGATATAACTTATCACGGACCTGGGCAAATTGTAGGCTACCCAATATTAGATTTAGAAAATTTCTATTCCGATATTCACAGGTATATGCGTGATTTAGAGGAAGTAATAATTCGTACAGTTAGTGAATTTGGTTTAGTAGGAGAACGAATAAAAGGAGCAACAGGCGTTTGGTTAACATATAATAATTCTAAATTTCCTCGAAAAATATGTGCAATGGGAGTTAGAGCAAGTCGTTGGGTTACAATGCATGGATTTGCATTAAATGTAAATACCGATTTAAGCTATTTTAATCATATTAATCCATGCGGATTTACCGATAAAGGCGTAACTTCCATTCAAGAAGAACTACGTCAAAATATAGACGTCGAGAGTGTTAAAAATTTTATAATAAAACATTTTACAGAAGTTTTTCAGGTCGAAATTATTTAATAACTTGTATGCCTAAAAAAAGGCGGGGAAATGGCAAAAAGATGGGTAGTAAAACCTATAGGAAACACCGATGAAATAAGTATTGTAGCTAATGCACTTAATATTGATAATGTATTGGCAAATTTACTTGTTCAAAGAGGTATTAAAACTTTTGAGAATGCGAAATCTTTTTTTCGTCCTTCGTTAGACGATTTACACGACCCTTTTCTGATGAAGGAAATGCACGATGCTGTTGAACGCCTTGAATATGCACTATCCGAAAATCAAAAAATACTTGTTTATGGCGATTATGATGTTGATGGTACTACATCAGTTGCAATGGTATTTTCTTTTCTGAAAAAACGTCACGAATTTATCGAATATTATATACCAGACCGATACGGTGAAGGATATGGAATTTCATACAAAGCAATGGACTATGCTCACGAAAATGGATTTAGTTTAATTATTGCTCTCGACTGCGGAATTAAAGCCGATAAAAAGGTAATTTATGGAAAAAAGCTAGGAATAGATTTTATAATTTGCGACCATCATAATCCAAATGATGTTATTCCGGGTGCAGTTGCGGTACTCGACCCCAAAAGACCCGATTGTAATTATCCTTTTAAAGAATTATCGGGTTGTGGCGTTGGTTTTAAACTTTTACAAGCATTTTGCATCAAAAATAATATTCCTTTAGACGAGCTATTTGTTTATTTAGACATACTTACAGTTAGTATTGCATCTGATATTGTTCCAATTATTGATGAAAACAGAGTATTATGTCATTTTGGTCTTAAAAAGCTAAATTCAAACCCATCAATTGGATTGAAATCAATTATGAACTTATCAGGCATGAATACCGAAATGTGTATCAATGATATAGTTTTCAGAATTGGACCACGAATTAATGCGGCAGGAAGAATAAATAGCGGAAATAGGGCAGTAGAGTTATTACTTGCTGAAAACGAAAAAGAAGCTTTTGATTTTGCTGAAGAGATTAATAAATTTAATACACATCGAAAAGATTTAGATAGCTCAATCACACTTGAAGCTTTAAGTGCAATAAAAGAAAGCGATATATTAATAAATAAAAAATCGACAGTTTTATATAAGCCAGAATGGCATAAAGGAGTTCTTGGAATTGTTGCTTCACGATTAATTGAAACTTATTATAAACCAACCGTTGTTTTAACACAATCAGACGGATTATTAACAGGTTCAGCACGGTCAGTTCCCGGATTCGACCTTTACAAAGCAATAGATTCATGTAACGAATATCTTGAAAATTTTGGCGGACACATGTATGCTACCGGACTAACATTGAAACCTGAAAATTTAGATGCCTTTAAAGATAAATTTGAAAAAATTGTTTCTGAAACTGTTTCTGATGAACAGTTAACACCTTATATTGATATTGATTCAGTTTTAAATTTTTCGGAAATAAACAGTAAGTTTTATCGTATTTTAAAGCAATTCGAGCCTTTCGGTCCGGAAAATATGCGTCCGGTTTTTCTAACAAAAAATGTTTTCGATTTTGGTTCATCAAGAATTGTTGGAAAAGAAGGGGAACATTTAAAACTCGATTTAATTCAAGAAAATGACCCATATAATGTTTTGTCAGGTATAGCATTTGGACAATCTGAACATTTTGAGCTAATTAACAAAAAACAACCTGTTGATATTTGTTATTCTATTGAAGAAAATGATTTTCAGGGAAAAGTAACATTGCAATTAAGAATTAGAGACATAAGAATTGCAGATTAATCAAATTATAATTTTATTACAACAATGAATGATTTGACTAAAAAAAATAGTGAATTATTAATTGACATTGATGGTGTTTTAAAGTCAAAAAATCCAAAACTTTATAATTTAATCCCAAGATTTTTTATAAAATATTTAAAACGCATTATTCATCAAGATGCTATTAATGAATTTGTTAAAAAAAATTCTGATAAATTTGGACTTGACTTTATTGATGCAATAGTAAAGGAGTTTAATGTAAAAGTGAAAATTAAAAATGAGGAAAATATTCCTGTCGCCGGAAGATATATTTTTGTTGCAAATCATCCATTAGGTGCATTAGAGAGTATGGTTTTAATGCAGGCTGTGTCTAAATATCATAAAACATTTAAATTTATAGTCAATGATATTCTTATGTATCTTAAAAATCTTTCATCAGTTTTTGTTCCGGTAAACAAGCATGGAAGCAATTCAAAAGAATATTTTAAAATTCTTGACGAAACATTTAATTCTGATTCTCAAGTGCTTATTTTTCCTGCCGGGTTAGTTTCAAGGAAAATTAATGGAAAAATTCAGGATTTAGAATGGAAAAAAAGCTTTATCACGATGTCTCAAAAGTATAAACGAGATATAGTTCCAGTTTATATTTCTGCAAGAAATTCTAATTTTTTCTATAACTTTGCATATATCAGAAAGATACTAGGTATAAAAGCTAATATTGAGATGATTTATTTGCCAGACGAATTATATAAGCAATACAATAAAGAAATAGGTCTGACATTTGGAAAGCCAATTTCATATTTAACTTTCGACAGAACTAAAAGGTCTCAAGAATGGGCAGAATGGACTAGAAATAAGGTATATAGTCTTCAAGATAATTGAACTTGATATTTTGTAAGCTCAAACTGGTTTCAGAACATTAAAAAATACAATATAAACTCCGAAGGAGTTGAACATGAATAACCCCCAATGAAATTGGGGGTTAAAAAACAAAATGTGACCTCAACCCTGAAAGGGTTGAACACAAATAATTTGACATCAGGGTTGCGTGGATTATTGCATTGATTCCCCCAATTTTATTGGAGATTATTCACATTAAATCCCGTTGGGATTTTAGAAATCTCTGAAACCAAATTGAACTTACGATATTTTAAGTTTTTTATTTCAAAAAAATTTTACAATTTTAGCCTTTTAAAGCAAATAATTAATAGATGGACAAGGTAATAGACCCAATATCCTTAGAATTAGTTGAAAGTGAACTTACTAATGAAAAGTTTATTCGATATTCAAATTTTGGCAATAATGAGATTTATATAGTAAATGCTCATAATTCTCCTAATTTGATGAAGGAAATAGGTCGTTTAAGAGAAATTTCCTTTCGAGAAGCTGGTGGTGGAACAGGGAAATCAATAGATATTGATGAGTACGACACAAACGAAAATCCATATAATCAGCTAATTGTATGGAATCCCGAAGATAAAGAAATAATTGGTGGATATAGATATAAAATCTGTACAAAAAATTCTATTGATACGAATGGAAATGTAAATATTGCAACCGGTAGTTTATTTAAATTTTCTGAAAAATTTATCAATGAATATTTTCCTTATTTAATAGAATTAGGTCGGTCGTTTGTTCAACCTAAATATCAATCGGTTGTTTCGGTTCGTAAAAATATCTTTTCATTAGATAATTTGTGGGACGGACTAGGTGCATTAGTTGTTGATAATCCGAGTGTTAAATATTTTTTTGGGAAAGTTACAATGTATAAATCATTTAATACCGAAGCACGAGATATAATCTTGTACTTTCTAAAAACATTTTGCCCTGATAAAGATGAGTTAGTTTTTCCAAAAATACCTTTGCAATTAATTACCGAAAGCAAAAAATTAAAGCAATTATTTAAAGGAAGTAATTACGAAGAGAATTATAAAATTTTATCACAATCGGTCAGAAGCCTTGGCGAAAACATTCCTCCATTAGTTAATTCATATATGAACTTATCGCCAACTATGAAAACATTTGGAACTTCAATAAATCAAATTTTTGGAGGAGTAGAAGAAACAGGTATTATGGTTACAATTAATGATATTTATCAATCCAAAAAAGATAGACACATAAATAGTTATGACGTGTTAAGAACTAGAAAATAAATTAGATTTAGGATTTAGGAATTTTAAGATTTTATAAGCGTCCTGAAAATCATAATATAAAATTAAAACCGATAGTTCCCCAACTCATATCGTAACCTGCTTCGACAAAACCTGCAAATTTTTTAGTCAAAAACCAATTAGCACCTACAAAAGCACCAAAATGTGGATATGCCTGGTCATTAGTTACTATTCTTATTCCTAATGCAGAGCCTGCATAAGCATTAAACTGAGGCGTTTTTAATAATTCTTCAAAATTGTAATAATATGCAGCTCTTCCAGCAAAAATCAGACTTAGAAAACTTGCAGTATAATGATAATAATAAGAAGAGCTTTTATATGTTTGATTAAACATGCCTATTTCTCCACCTAAAGCTAAAACGCCAGGTCCAATTTCAAACATACCTTTTTCTCCTGTTAGCCTAATAGCCGGAGTTGAAGTCCCGGTTAAACCCAGATAATTCATACTAGGTCCAACTCCAGCACCAAACATTAAAGTCCCTTTTTCCATTGTTTGAGAAAATGCAACATTGCTTATCGTTAAAGCAGTAATAATCAATAGATATAATTTTTTCATCACATTAATTTTATTATTCAAAAGTATTAATAAAATACTATAACATTTTAGAAAATTGATATAAATATTTAAACAGATATTTGTTAAGAACTCATTTTAAAAGTCCACTCCGAAAAGTCGGCTAATAGTAACAGATGATGAATTTGAATCAATAAATATAAAGCTACATAAAAAAATCCAAAATGGAATTATTCAATAATGCAAAAAAGGAATAAAAAAATATAACAAGATGTTCAATTTATTTTTTCACAAATGCTAACTAATGATTTGTGTAGATACATTATATTTTAAGTACCCGAAAAAAGATTCTAATTCAGTATTACTCTTCTCCATTTTCGGCTTCAGGACAATAACCTCGCATAATTCCTCTGGGGGAATTTTTTATAAAAAATAAAATTTCATCACGCTCTTTTGATTCTGGTAGATTAGTTTCAATATAATCAAGAGATTGAGAAACGTTTTGACCTTTTAAATAGAAATGTCTGTAAACTTCTTGTATATTACTTATTTGCTCGTTAGAAAAGCCTCGTCTTTTTAAACCAATTGAATTTACTCCTGCAAAAACTAAGGGTACACGAGCAGCCTTAACAAAAGGAGGAACGTCTTTTCCTACAAGTGAACCTCCGGAAAGCATTGTATGAGCTCCAATATGTACAAATTGATGAATTGCAGATAATCCTCCGATAATTGCAAAATCATGAATTGTTACGTGTCCGGCTAGAGTTGTAACATTTGCAAGAATACAATTATTTCCAATAACACAATCGTGAGCAATGTGTGCATAAGCCATAATCAGGCAATTATTGCCAACAACAGTTTTATTAGAAGCCTTAGTTCCTTTGTTTATAGTAACACATTCGCGAATTGTTGTATTATTTCCAATTTCAACGGTAGTATATTCACCCTGATATTTTAAATCTTGTGGAATTGCACCAATTACAGCACCTGGAAAAACTTTGCAATTTTCACCAATTCTGGTTCCTGCAAAAATGTTTACATTTGGTCCAATCCAAGTGCCACTGCCAATTACAACATCACTTTCTATTGTAGTAAAAGGCTCGACAACAACATTTTCTGCTATTTTTGCATCTTTATGAACGTATGCTAAAGGGTGTATCATCTTTTTATATTTTGTTTGAGGTTGTGATAGGTAAAATTTAATATGTAATATTTAAGCTCCTGATTCCACAAATATTACATTTTACATCTTAAATATTACATTTTATTAAGTATTCTATTTTTTAGCTATCTGAGCCATTAACTCTCCTTCAACTACAAGGTTTTCGCCGACAAAAGCCTGACCTTTCATACTTGCAATTCCTCTTCTGATAGGTGCAATTAACTCTAATTTAAAAACGATTGTATCGCCTGGAACTACTTTTCTTTTAAACTTAACATTGTCTATTTTAAGAAAATAAGTAGAATAATTATGTGGGTCTGGAACAGAGCTAAGAACCATAAGACCACCAACTTGTGCCATTGCTTCAATTTGTAATACTCCAGGCATCACAGGTTCGGCAGGAAAATGTCCATTAAAAAAATCTTCATTAACTGTTACATTTTTAATTCCAATAACAGTTGTATCATCCATAAAAAGAATTTTATCAACCAATAAGAATGGATATCTGTGAGGTAATAAACTCTTAATCTTTGCGATATCCATTACTGGAGTTGCATTCAAATCTATATCTGGAGCTGAATTACGAAATTTGTCTTTTTTAATTATTGCTCTGATTTTTTTTGCAAATTCAACATTTGATAAATGACCGGATTTACGTGCAATAATTCTCCCTTTTATTGGCTGACCAACAAGGGCTAAATCTCCAACTAAATCAAGTAATTTGTGTCGAGCTGGTTCATTATGAAAAGCTAATGGTTTATCGTTTAATATTCCTGGTCCGTCGAGTTTAACTCTGGGTTTCTTAAATAAATCTGCTAATCTGTCGAGTTCGTTTTGTGGTAAAACTTTATCAACAATTACAATTGCATTTTCTAAGCCACCGCCTTTAATAAGATTGTTTTTTACTAAGTATTCTAATTCATGTAAAAAAACAAAAGTTCTGCAACTTGCTATTTCGTCTTTAAAATCTTTTAAATTAGATAAATTTGCATTCTGAGCAAGTAATACATTTGATTTATAATCGATTATTACACTGAGATTTAGTTTTGAATCTGGGATGGCGATAATTTCAATATCATTTTTTTCGTCGTTAAAAATGATATTATTCTTAACAACAAAGTAATTTTTTTCAGCAGATTGTTCTGTAATTCCGGCACTTAAAATTGAGTCAACATAAATTTTTGAACTTCCATCTAATATAGGCAATTCGGGAGCATTTATTTCTATTAAAGCGTTATCTATTTCTAATCCATAAAGTGCTGCAAGTATATGCTCAACTGTATAAATTCTTGCTCCATTTTCTTCTATGGTAGTTCCTCTGGAAGTATCAATAACATTTTCAACTAATGCGTTTACTATTGGTTTTCCCTCAATATCAATTCTTTGAAATTTGTATCCATGATTTTCGGAAGCCGGTAAAATATTTATTTCAACAGTTTGACCGGTATGAAGTCCTTTTCCTGATATAGAAATTGATTTACTTAAAGTTTTTTGCAAGTCTTTCATAATTATAATTAACTCTATTTTAAAAAACGTTGCAAGTTAGAATAAAATAATAAATCATAAAAAAGCAGAATCAATAAGTTATCAATATTTTATGGTTAATAGGTTGAAAAGCTTTGCAAGGAGTGTAGTCGAAATGTTGAAAAGATGATGAAAAAGAGTTTAACGGAAGTTGCATTGAGCATGTATAAGAGTTTGTTAAGGTTATTATTCCCCTAATTTTTCTTTTAATAAATCTAATTCTTTTTGAAGAGAATTAATTTGATTAACTATTTCAGGAAGTTTTCGGAACGAAACATAAGATTTTTGATATTGATTAGATTTGAATGCAGGCGAGCCCTGAACTAATTCGTTTTCATTTTCTATTGAAGCTCCAACACCTGATTGTGCTGCAATTTTAACACCATCGGCAATTTTAATATGTCCTACTATACCAACTTGTCCGCCTATCATACAATTTTTTCCGACTTTGGTAGAGCCGGCAACTCCTGATTGTGCTGCAATTACGGTATTTTCACCGATTTCAACGTTATGTGCAATTTGTATTAAATTGTCAAGTTTTACGCCTTTTCTTATAATTGTTGAGCCTAAAGTAGCTCTATCTATAGTTGTATTTGCTCCAATTTCTACCGAATCTTCAATTATTACATTTCCAACTTGTGGAACTTTTTTATAATTATTTTCATAACAATGTGCAAATCCAAATCCATCGCTGCCAACTACAACTCCTGAATGTAAAGTACAATCGTTTCCAATTACACAATTTGAGTAAATTTTTACTCCGGGATAAAGTGTTACATTTTTTCCAATTTTTACATTATCACCAATAAAGACTTGAGGATTAATTTTTGTATCATCGCCAATAGTTACATTTTTAGAAATGTACGAAAAACTACCAACATAAACTCTTTCTCCCGTTTTTGCAGTTTCGTGAATAAATGAATATGTTTCAAATCCGGTTTTATTGGAAGTAATTTTATTGTATATTTCTAATAATGTTGCAAAT
>MENC01000002.1 GCA_001768155.1 Bacteroidetes bacterium GWA2_30_7 | reverse complement strand
CTATCAAATGGTATGAGTAAGGCAATAAACTTACAGATAAATCGTGTTCTGCAACAAGTTTATTAAGTGTTTCAGAATCGTCAACTGTCCATGCAAGCGACCTTCCATTTGGATGTCCGCCAATCATAGCGTCAGCTTTTGATTTAGTACGAGTTGCAACTGTTACCTGGAAGTTTTTTTCCAAAAGATAATGCACTATTGGTTTTACAACCATACCTGCACCGAGAATTAAAACTTTTTTCATTTAAATGTATTTAAAATTTTTGCGAAGATAAATCATAAAATATTATGCAGTATAAAAATATGTAAGTTTTTTAAACATGAATTATCCAAAAAATTAAAAATTTCTATGGCAAATAAATTAAAAATTTAATATCGAAAATGGAGATACATTGATATTTACGACATGATTTTTTTTCGGTTGAGAGATGTTGTATCTATTACAAATCCAATTTTCTGTTGTAGAAATATTCACTATAACTTGAAGTTTTAAAATTTATTAGCTACTTTTATAACTAATATTCATTCATTGTTTAAAAATATCAGGAGGTAACTACAATGGCAAAAAAAATATCAGTTTCTGACAATCATTTCAGCAGTCTCGAAAATCATATAATTGAAGTCGTATCAGGGAAACGACGATTTGAAAATGTATTTCAATCAGTTTCGAGAATGATTTTAAATGATAATAAAAACATCGAAAAAATAATCGTAAATGGAAAACTAACTTACGATTTCAGAGTTTTTCGTGATGGAAAACGACACGTTATTGGAATGTTCGACGAAATTAACAGTTTTGTTTCTTTCGTAAAAGATGCAGCCGAAGGAGGTTCATCATCCGAAATGGCATTCGTTCTTATTGGTGAACCCGGAAATGGGAAAACTTATTTTGTAGATTTTTTAAGTAAAATTTATCGTGAATTTATTGCTCTGCCCGAAAATCGCAGATTTAGTTTCAGATTTGTAAATCTTGATAAACTTGGTGGTTACGGAAAAATTACCACAATCGAATCACAAACTTATGAAGACCCTATGGTGCTTGCAATGAATATGTTTGATGACCGTTACCAGAATGCAGAATTTATTAACAAATTAGGTGCGAGTGAACAACAAATAGAAAAGTATTATATTAATTATAGGGCACTTGGAGCTTGTACTTATTATATTTTAGACGAAATTAGAAGTTATTGTAACGGCGATATTTCAAAAATGCTTGAATTTATTGAGGTTTTCTCAATTCCAATAAGCGAATCTCGTGGTACTTTAACCGGAAAATATGCTGCAAAAGATAAAATTACTTCTTCAGCAGTCGATTTGCTTGGAGAAGAGTCAATTACAAGGCTACTGCATATTACAAAAACCGATAATCCTTATCGTTTTGATTTGCGTCGTGGAGCTTTAGCTCGTGTAGCAGGAGGCGGAATTCATTTTGCAGACGAAATTTTCAAAAACAAAAAAGACTTAGTTCAGGTTTATCTTGGTGTTATTCAGAATCGTACAATAGAAATAGAAGGTTTCCGCTGGCCCCTTGATACGCTGATTGTTGCCACAAGTAACAATTCGGAATTTTCAAGATTCTTAGAAGAAAAAGAACAAGCTCCAATTGTTGACCGTTGCCGATTAACATATATGTCGCACAATACAAATTTCAGATTGCAGAAAGAATTGACAAACTTTGCAATAGGAAGCATAGAGAAAACAACATTTATTGGCGATAATCTTCATATTGACCCAAATTTGAATCATGCTGTTTCTGTTTCTATGATTCTTTCTCGAATGCCACAATCCGACAAATTAAGCCCAGTTGAAATGATGAAACTCTCTGCCGGAGATATTGCCGGAGAAAAAAGCATTAAAACATTGGCAGAAGTAATTGATGACTTAAACCGTGACCCGGATGTTACTAAACGTTTTGGTCAAAAAGGGCTAGGGCACAGAAACTTAGGTCGTTCTATTCAAATTTTACTAGAAAAATCGGAAACACAGGAAGGAAAATGTATGTATGCAGGAGATGTTTTCAAGGCTATCGAAAGCATTATTCTCGATTATGTTCAAGAACCTAACGACCGAACAAAATATTTAAACGATTTAAAAATTGCTAAAGGGCTTCATCGAGAAAATATTATGACAACAATTTTCAATGCATATATGGACGAACCAAATGCAGTAGAAAAAGACGTTTTGAATTATGTAAATATGATTGTTGGAATAGATGCAAAAAATCTGGGAACAGATAAAATATGGACTTATCAAGACCCACAAACCGGAAAATTAATCCCTTTGAAAATAGATGAAGCATTTATAAATAGCGTTGAAGAAAGACTTGGATTAAAAAGTAACGAACAAAAGCAAAGTTTCCGTACAACAGTTATAAAAATTTATGGTCAAAAAATGATAAAAGACCCTAATTATAATTTTATGGACAATAACGACCTTGTAAAAGCAGTTACTGATGTTCGATTAAAATCTGATATTGCAGGAGCGGGAAGTTTGGTTGGAGCTTTATCGAACCGTACAAACGAAGAAAATCAGAAGCTCTATAATCGAATGATTACTACGATGATTAAAAAACTCGGTTATTGTCAGACATGTTCACAAAAAACAATTGAATATTTCTGTACACAGGAAGATGCAAATTAAGATTGTTTGTAGTTTGTGGTTTAATGTTGGAAGTTGAGAGTTAAAAAATAGAAGTTAGAAAGTCTTTGTGTCTTAGTGCCTTTGTGGCAAAAAACAAATAAAACAATGCAAAAAAAACTCGAAAAAATATTAAAAGAATACAAAAAGAAAGGTATTGATTCTGCAACTGAATCAATTATCAAAAATGAAATTGAATTGCTAAAAGTTAAAAAGCAGAAACCTATTCTTAACTTTCATAATATCAACAACTTTTATCGTATTTCCGATTTAAAAGTATTACAAGAAGTTACACCAAAAAATCAAGATATTTCTCTTGCACTAAAAACGTTAGAAGACTTAATTGAACAGGATAAGCAGCGTGAAAAAGACGGTTTCCCTCGTCGTATCAGAATTGGTAAACTTATGAAACCAACAAAAGGAGGTAAAGCAAAAGTCGTAATTGTGCCAACTACCACCGAACCAAAACTTTATCATGACGATTCGGTTACTCAGGAAGATGAAGAAGGAACTGGAGGAGCAGGAGAAGGCGAAGAAGGTGAAGTAATCGGCGAACAACAAGCAGACCCAGAACAAGGTGAAGGCGAAGGACAAGGTGCAGGTCAAGGCGGTGGAACAGAGCATGATATTAGTTCCGAAGCATTTGATATTGGACGAGTTTTAACCGAAAAATTTGATTTACCTAACCTTAAAGTAAAAGGCAACAAGCGTTCGTTAACAAAATATATTTACGATTTAACTGATATTAATCGCGGATTTGGTCAGTTACTTGACAAAAAAGCAACACTCCGCCGAATAATAGAAACAAACATTATGCTCGGTAATATTCAGGAAAATTCTGAATTTAATCCGGCAGACCTTATTTCTACTCCACAAGACCACGTTTATAGAATTTTTTCTAAAGAAAAAGATTTTGAATCACAGGCAGTTGTCTTTTTTCTTCGAGATTATTCTGGTTCAATGCAAGGAAAACCAACGGAAGTTATTACAACTCAACATTTGTTGATTTACAGTTGGTTAATGTATCAGTTTCAGAATAATGTAATTACTCGGTTTATTTTACATGATACCGATGCAAAAGAAGTCCCCGATTTTTATACCTATTATAAATCAAATGTGGCAGGTGGAACAAAGGTAGCTCCGGCATTTCAGCTTGTAAATAAAATTGTAGAAGAAGAAAAACTTGCAAAAGATTACAATATTTATATTTTTCACGGAACCGACGGCGACGACTGGGACAGCGATGGAAAAGAACTTATTGATGAAATTCGTAAAGCACTTGTTTACACAAACCGACTTGGAATTACAGTTGCAAAAAATTCATGGGCAGCATCGAGTGCCACAACAGTCGAAAAAAGCATCGAAAATTCAGGGCTTTTAAAAGAAAAACCCGAATTAATCCGTATTGATGGTTTTGGTGCCGATAATGCATCAGAAGACAGAATTATTGAGGGAATTAGGAAGTTGATAAGTTAATTCTAAATAAAGTAACAACAAATGTTTTTACCACATAGACACAATAGAAACATAGATTTGCACATAGTAAAAAGGATAAATCTATGTGAAACCTATGAAACTATGTTACTATGCGATGCACTGAGTTTGTCGAAGTGTGGTAAAATCCTAAATCAATAAATCCTAAATAAAAAACATGGAACTAATTAGCCAACATACAAAAAAAATAATGGAAGAGTGTAAAGAACGTGCACGCGATGCAGGTTTACAATTTGCCGACGAAACTCTCGAATACATTGTTACAAACAAAGATTTGCTAGAACTTTCGCCAAAAGTAATGATTCCAACGCTTTACGACTATTGGGTTCACGATGTTGAGGTGTTGAAAGAGCAAGGGAAATACAAACTTTCGCCTCACAATCCTTACGAAACGGTAATAAATTCACGCCCAGCCATTTCGTTTTATAACGATAATAATCCAGATTGGCTTAACATTATGATTTTTTATCATGTGCTTGGGCATATTGATTTTTTTCAAAACAACGAACTTTTCCGAAATACATGGAACGACGATTTTGTAGGAGTAGCACTTGCCGACAAACGCCATATTGCAAATTTACGTACAAACCATGGTCGATGGGTTGACTATGTGATTGAGTTTGCCCGTTCTATTGATAATTTGGTTGGATATTTTGAAAAACTACACGATTACAATAATAAACCATCATTATTTCCATCAAAAAAATTAAGCTATTATTTTGAGAATTTTTTACAGGTAATTAAGAAAACACCTTTAAGTTTCTATTATAATGAAATTGACCGTTATAACGAACTTCTGAAACAAAATAAAAATGTTGCCGAATCGCTTTTCTTTTCAACAGTTAAAGAAAAATATCCCGAATTTCAGGCATTATACGAAAAACATGGCGAAGACGAAGACCCAAAATATGATGTTCTTGAATATATTATGGACAATTCGCCATTTCTGAACAAAGAAAAAAATCAGTGGATGAAAGCTGTAATTTCTATAGTTCGAAACACTTCGATGTATTTTCAGCCACAAATACGCACCAAAATAATTAACGAAGGCTGGGCAAGTTATTGGCATGATAATTTATTTTGCACCGACCCTCGAATTAAGGGACACGAAACCTCTTATGCTAAGATCAATTCAGGTGTTACTTCATTATCAAGAGTTGGATTAAATCCTTATGCTATTGGGTTACGGCTTGTGCAATATGTTGAAGATTTGGCAAATAAAGGAAAAATGGAACGTGAGTTTCAAAAATTAAATAACTCTGAACTAATAGAAAATTTCGATAAAAAAACGGGCAAAGGAAAAGAAACAATTTTTGAATTACGTAAGAACTTTTCCGACTTTACATTAATTAATACCTTTGTAAGTCAAGACTTTGTAGATATGCATAATCTTTTTGTAGTAGGTCAACGCTACGACGAACAACGAGATGTAATTCAATATTACATAAAAAGTAAAAAAGCCGAAGATTATAAGCAAATGCTTATTAATACTTTATATCATCCCCCAAGAGTTTTTATTGACAAAGAAAGAACTGATGAAAAACGCTTGTTTATAAAGCATACATTTGAAAGCAAACAATTAATTCAAGATTTTATTCCCGATGTACTTTTAGGAATTGAATTTTTATGGGGAGGCGAAGTAAACCTCGAAACAACCGAAATTCATGTAAAGAAAATCAGCAATCAGGAAGTATTTGAAAATTACAAAGTTTTATATACTGCTAAAGATAGAAAAGTTATGAAACAAAATGTATAATTTAAGACCTGACAGGTTTTAGAAACCTGTCAGGTCTTAAATACAAAACACAGCATATAAAGGAACAGAAAACAAATTATTATTCAGTCCAAAGTTTTTTACAGAAATTTTGTATGCTATTTCAGGTTTATATTTCTGCATATATTGAATTAAACTTTTAGCTCTTACATTTTCAGATGATTTCACTTCTATAGGAATAATCGCTCCATTTTTGTTCTGAATTATAAAATCAACTTCTGCTTTACCTTCCGATTCCCAATAATATGGAGTATATCCATTAATTTGTAATGCTGATGCAACGTAATTTTCAGCAATAGCTCCTTTTATACCGTTCAAGTCGAAAGGCTGAATTATTAAATTCTGATTATTAAGTCCTAATTTAGAACACAATAGCCCTGTATCTGAAAGATATACTTTAAAAAAATCGGAAGATGAAAAAGCTATCAGAGGCATTTCAGGCTTAGTACATTTCTGAACTTTTACTATAATTCCCGATGATTTAAGCCAATCAATAGAGCTTTCATATACATTTGCTCTAGCTCCCGATTTTATAAGTTTATATTGAAATTTTCGATTTTCTTTTGCTAATTGCGATGGAATACTATTAAATGCAGCCATAATTTTAACCGTTTCCATTGCTGTTGCATATTTAGCCATATCTGCAATGTACGAGTCTAAAATATTTTTTTGTAACGAAACAACAAAATTTAAGTCTTTATTTTTTATGTATTCATTAACTACCTGTGGCATACCACCCAAAGTAATATGCAATTTAAAAATATCCATAAAATGACTATGCAACGAACATTCGGTTCTGTTATTAAAGCAATTTTTAATAATTTCAATAGCTTCCTTTTTCCCTAAAGCCCATAAAAATTCCTCAAAATCCATTGGATATAAATGTTCAATTTGTACTTTGCCTACCGGAAATGAATATTGTTTACGATTTACTACAACTCCCAACAAACTCCCGGCTGCAACAATATGGAACTTTGGAGCATTTTCGGCAAAGTATTTTAAAGAAGTCAAAGCCCTTTCGCATGTTTGTATTTCATCAAAAAACAGCAATGTGCTTTCTTCAAAAATTGATTGATTTGCAATTAGTTGTAGCTTAGGCATTAATATGTCGGGACTAATGTCTTCTGAAAAAATGCTTTGTAATGAAGGATTGTTTTCAAAATTAAAATATACTACATTTTGATAATTTGATTTTCCGAAATTTAAAAGAGTATATGTCTTTCCAACTTGTCTGGCACCATGCAAAATTAGAGGTAATCTTAATTCTGAATTTTTCCATTGTTGCAATATAAAATCAATTTTACGTTCCATTTAGTGTTATTTATATACATTATTACGTTCCTAAAAGTGTAAATTTAATACATTTAATTCAATTAAATTCATTTTTTTAAAGTTTTTTTTCATTTAATTTTTCTTTGAAAATCAATATAAATAGTTTACATTTGTTTGAATCTGATAATAAGTTATTGTAAATGATTAAACTATAATTATAAAATATCTATCTAAATTAAAATTAACACATTCCAAAATGAATTAATGATATCGTTAAAAAAAATTTAAAACTCTAATGGAAATTATCGAATCAAATATTAATCATCTTCAAAAGCTTTGTAAACAATACAAAGTATTACGTTTATATATTTTTGGCTCAATTCTCACAAATAGATTCAGCGAAAAAAGCGATATTGATTTTTTGGTTGATTTTGATAAAATTAACATGTTAGATTATGCAGATAATTTTTTTGATTTTAAATATTCTTTGCAAGACCTATTTCATAGAAATATTGATTTATTAGAAACAAAAGCAATTACAAACCCATACTTAAAAAACAATATTGATAAAACAAAACAATTAATATATGGTTGATTACTACATAAAAAGTCTTATTTGCCACGAAGGCACAAAGACACAAAAAATAACAAAACAATATGCTGATAATTTTCAAGAAATTTAGTGCTTTAGTGTTTTCGTGGCAAAGAAAATCAGCGTAAATCAGCAAAAAAAAATGAAAAAATGAAAAAAACAAAAAAAATAGAACAACTTCAAGATGCTCAGGAAAAAGGAAAAAGACTTGAGGTTTTACTTACAAATCTGAGTACAGACATTAAAAAAGTTGAATCTCGTGTACCATTAACTTTCGATAATTTTTTACACGAAACATCGTTAAGGCCTCATCTGGTTTTTCGAAACATTTTTCAACTTTTTTATGATATGGTTATCGAATATATTGGCGAAGGTGAAGATGAATACGAAAATACCGAAGATTCTATCGGATTTATTAAGTACGATTGTTCAAATATGTTTGTTAACGATTGCGATGAACCTTTTTTTGCCGACCGGCTTTTTGCCAACCGCTTTATGAATCTTGCCAAAGGATTCAAAAAAGGAATTCAGAATAATCGAATTTACTTATTTGAAGGTCCACCGGGAAGTGGAAAAAGCACATTTCTAAATAATTTGTTACATAAATTTGAAGAATTTACTAAAACTCTTGAAGGAACAACATATTCAACTTTTTGGAGAATCGATATTGAAAAACTTGGAGGTATTGACTTAATTCAACATCTTGATATTCCTGAATCTAGCATACTTAATAATAATCATAACACTGATTCAGAATCAAAAAACGACCCGAATAAAGAAAAGAAAAAAATTCTGGAAATATCATGCCCATGTAATGATAATCCAATTTTACAAATTCCAAAAAAATACCGCAAAACTGTTTTAAATGAACTAATTACAGACAAACGATTTAAAGAAAAACTATTTCAGGAAAAAGAATACGAATGGGTTTTTAAAGAAATTCCATGTAGCATTTGTAACTCAATTTTTAACACATTAATGGACAAAGTTGGAAATCCTCTTGATGTTTATAAAATGATTTATGCCAGAGCTACAAATTATAACCGACAATTCGGAAAAGGAATTTCAGTTTATAATCCTGGCGATACACGTATGTTTCAATCAATTACAAATCCAACTTTACAAAATTTGATAAATGCGTTTTTTCAATCAGATAACATAAAATATATTTATTCCGATTTGGCTTACACAAACAATGGAATCCTGGCTTTGATGGATATAAAGGAGCAAAATATTGAACGTTTGAAATCGCTGCATGGAATAATAAGCGACGGGGTTCACAAGGTAGAATTTGTTGAAGAACAGGTAAATACGTTTTTTGTGGGACTTGTAAATCCCGAAGATAAAGTTCATTACGAAAATGTAAAATCGTTTCAGGATAGAATTGTAAATGTTAATGTACCTTATATTCTGGATTTTAACACCGAAGTTTCAATTTATATAAACAAATTTGGAGAACAAATTAAAAAGAAATTTTTACCAAGAGTTTTAGAAAATTTTGCAAAAATAATTATTTCAACACGCCTTGATGAAACTTGCCCTACAGCAAAAAAATGGATTGATTCAGAAAAATATATTAAGCATATCGACAAGGATTTATTCCTTTTGAAAATGGATATTTATACTGGTAAAATTCCGGGTTGGCTAAACGAAGAAGATATTAAAAAGTTCGACAAAAAAACTCGAAAAAATATGCTTCAGGAATCAGAATACGAAGGACGAAAAGGTTTTTCTGGCCGCCAATCAATAAGTCTATTTGGTGAATTTTATTTGAAACACCAAAATTCCGATAATTTAATTACTATGAATGATTTGAAAGATTTTTTTGAACAAAAAAACAAAAATTTTTCAAAATATATTCCTTCAGAATTTATCGAATCAATAGAAAATTTGTACGATTATAATGTTTTACAAGAAGTAAAAGAGGCTATTTACCATTTTAATAAAGAACAAATTAAACGCGATATTGCCAATTATTTATTTGCAGTAAATTTCGAATTTGGTGATAAAATTAAAAATCAATATACTGGTGATACTATTGAAGTTAGCGAAGAATATTTAAAAAATTTTGAGGCAATTTACATAGGCACAACTGCAACCCTAAAACAAAGAAAATCGTTCCGTGCAGATGTTCAAAATGAGTATGTTAGAAAAACATTAGCACAAGATATAAAACTTCATAATATGAAGCTATACGAAACCGAACAATTTATATCGTTGTACGATAAATACATCAAAAACCTGAAAGAAAATTCTTTAGTCCCTTTTATTAATAATGAAAACTTCCGCAGAGCATTACAAGATTATGATACATCGTCGTTTAATGCTTATGATAATAAAATTAAAAAAGATATTAATTTATTGTTAGAAAATTTGCAATCGAAATTTAATTATACAAAAAAAGGAGCTCTTCAAATCAGCATTTATGTTTTGGATAAAAAACTTGCTACCTCTTTTTAAAATTAAATTTATAACGAACTAATAATTGGTTCAAAAATAATTCGTCCATCGGTGTTGCCAAGTTCATCGTCCATTATTCTGAAGAAAGCGTCTTAGCTTTCTAAATGTTAAAAGTTAGCGAGGACGCTAACTTCATATTGGGGTTGAACGAAGGAAAAGGAATTTCTCACGAAAAAGTGCAAAAGAAAGTTAACAATCTTCTTGGCAAATAGTGAGAGAATATTTCATTTTGGAGTGTAATAAAATTATTGTAAATTTGATTATAAATAAAAATTAAATGACTGCTACTGCAATAAAAAAACAATTTGATGGCTACTTACCATTGTTGTCTAATAAGCAACAAACCTTACTTTTAGAAATGGTTAAAAGTTTTTTAAATGTTGATAATGATACTAAACGTATTACACGCAAACAATATAATAAAGAAATTACAGAAGCTGTTGCTCGAATTGAAAATGATAATTTTGTTAAACATGAAGACGCTCTAAATGAGTTATCTAAATACATATCAAAATAAAGAAGCTACCAAAGTAATTCGTGTATTAAGGATTAGACATACAAGCAGAGAACCATTTGGCTATTAATCTTTTCAAATATTGTTCGTAACTACTTCCAAGAAAACTTGCTAAGTCGAAAAAACGAGAAATTTTGGAATTTTTCATTAGAATTCTTAAATT
>MENC01000001.1:20070-20362 GCA_001768155.1 Bacteroidetes bacterium GWA2_30_7 | reverse complement strand
AATATGTTTTCGTTTGTAAGCAGACTATATTTTAATGCTAATGAGATAATTCGAGAATTTAAACCAAATGCTGTAATAGCATCGTCAACATATCCATTAGATATTTTTCCGGCTACCAAAATTGCAAAACTCTCGAAAGCAAAATTAATATTTGAAGTGCATGATTTATGGCCACTTTCGCCAATGGAACTAGGGGGGTATTCAAAATGGCATCCATTTATTATGATTATGCAAATGGCTGAGAATTATGCCTATAAGAATGCCGACAAAGTAGTTTCAATGCTGCCTAAAG
>MENC01000001.1:9588-20044 GCA_001768155.1 Bacteroidetes bacterium GWA2_30_7 | reverse complement strand
TTAAAAGAAAACAAATTTGAATACATTCCAAATGGAATAATTATCGAAGAATGGGATATAACTAAAGAACTTCCTTCTGAACACCAGAAAGCTATAGATTTTGAAAAATCTAATAATCATCAAATTATTGCTTATGCCGGAAGTCATGGAATTGCAAATGCTCTTGATTCTTTAATAGAAGCAATGCAAAAGTTGCAAGATAAACCAGTTACCTTATTTTTAATTGGCGATGGACCCGAAAAAGAAAATTTAAAAGAATTAGTAAAATCAAAACAAATAAAAAATGTTCAATTTCTGTCTTCTTTGAATAAAAATTTAATTCCATCACTACTTGATATAATGGATATTTTATATATTGGATTACAAAATCAGTCTCTTTTTCGTTTTGGCATTAGTCCTAATAAATTAATCGATTATTTAATGGCTGGGAAACCAATTATTCAGGCAATAAATGCCGGAAATGATATAGTGAAAGAAGCAAATTGTGGAATTTCTGTTGAACCCGAAAATCCAGCTAAAATTGCCGAAGCTATAATCCAATTAATAAACTTATCAGAATCAGAAAAAACTCAATTAGGAAATAACGGACATCAATATTGTTTAGAAAATCACGATTATCATATACTTTCTGATAGGTATATTAAAGCTATAATTGATGTATGATTACAAAATTACATATTTAGCTAATATTTAATTATTTATATAATTTATAATTAATTCTAACCACCGTTTTATTATATAATTTGGTGAATATACTAATCATATTCTTATATATTTCGGTGAATATATTCACTATTTTATATATGTTTTTAATGTATGTATTAGTCATATTTTATAATTTATTGTGATTATATTATCTATATTTTATATATTTTAATGAATATATTCACAAATTTTTATTAGTTTTGGCGAATTTTAAATTATTTATATGTTAAACCGCGCACTAGAAAATTTAATAGCTAAAAAAATTAATAGCGGAAAAGCTATTATTATTATTGGACCTCGACAAACTGGAAAAACAACTTTATTAAAAAAAATTATTAAAAAATATAAAAATACTCTCTATCTGAATGCCGATGACTCAGTTGTTAACAATCAGCTAAAAGAAGCAAATCTTTCAAGTTTAAAACAAACTCTTAAAAATTCAAAATACGTATTTATTGACGAAGCTCAAAGAATAAAAGATATTGGGCTAACATTAAAACTAATTACTGATGAAATGCCTAATATACAATTGTTTATAACTGGTTCATCATCGTTAGATTTAGCTTTGGGAGTAAATGAACCCTTAACAGGCAGGAAATGGGAATATTACTTATTTCCAATAAGTTGGCAAGAATATTACGACCATTTTGGAAATATTGAAGCCAATAGGTCATTCGAACAACGATTAATATTCGGAATGTATCCTGATGTTATTAATCGTATTGGTGATGAGATTGATACGTTAACTCAACTTTGTGGTAGTTATTTATACAAAGATGTACTTGCATATAAAGATATCAGACGCCCCGAATTATTAAATAATCTTTTAAATGCTCTGGCACTTCAATTAGGTAATGAAGTTTCTTATCAAGAATTATCAAATTTATTACAAGTTGATAAAAATACTATAATAAACTATATCAGCTTATTAGAAAAAACTTATGTTATTTTTAAACTAAATTCATTTAGTAGAAATTTACGAAACGAATTAAATAAAAGTCGTAAAATTTACTTTTACGACAACGGAATCAGAAATTCTATAATTAACAACTTTAATCCACTTAATAAAAGACAGGATGTTGGTGCATTATGGGAAAATTTTATGATTAGCGAACGAATGAAATTTTTACATTATAACAACATTCATTGTAACATATATTTTTGGAGAACATGGCAACAACAGGAAATAGATTACATTGAAGAAAGAGAAGGAAAATTATTTGCTTTTGAGTTTAAATTTTCTCCAACAAAAAAAGCTAAAATTTCAAAAACTTTTATTAATAATTATCCCGATAGTGAAATTAAATTAATTAATAACAGTAATTTTAATGAATTTATATTGTCTGATAAATAACTAAAATGTTAAGAATCTTAAACATAATCGGAGCCCGACCCCAAATAATTAAAGCTGCGGCAATTAGTAGAGCTATAAAAAATAATTTTGCAAATAAAATTGAAGATATAATTGTTCACACAGGTCAGCATTACGATAAAAATATGTCTGATATTTTTATTGATGAAATGAATATTCCGCAACCAAAATATAATTTGAATATTGGTTCTTGTAGTCATGGAAGCCAAACCGCAGCTATGATTAAAGGAATAGAAGAAATTATTTTATCGGAAAAACCTAATGCCGTTCTATTATATGGCGATACAAATTCAACACTTGCAGGAGCAATAGCAGCTTCAAAATTGCATTATCCTGTAATTCATGTCGAAGCCGGTTTACGTTCATTTAATAAAAAAATGCCCGAAGAAATTAATCGTATTACCTGCGACCATGCTTCTACACTGCTTTTTACACCTACCGAAACAGGATTATTTAACTTAAATAATGAAGGATTTAATATTCTGGCAAAAGCACCTTACTCAATTGATAATCCGGGAGTTTTTCATTGTGGTGATGTAATGTACGATAACAGTTTGTATTTTAGCAAAATATCTTCAACTAAGTACGATATTTCAAAAATGCACAATATAAAAAGTAACAACTTTATACTTGCAACTATCCACAGAGACAACAATACAGACAATCCCGAACGTTTTGAAAGCATTATTCGAGCAATAGTTGATATAACTGAGTCAAATAAAATTGATGCAATAATCCCTTTACATCCAAGAACTTCTAAAATTCTTTCACAAAATCTAAACTTAGAAATATTCCGAAAATTGAATAATTCAAAATACATTAAAATCATTCCACCTGCTTCATTTCTTGAAATGATTGAATTAGAGCGAAATGCATCAATAATTTTAACAGATTCTGGCGGAGTTCAGAAAGAGGCATATTTTTTCAAAAAACCATGTTTAATTTTACGTTCCGAAACAGAATGGGTAGAACTTGTGGAAAATGGAAATGCTGTAATTTGCGATGCCGATTATCATCAAATCATTGATAATTACAATATTATGAGCAAAAAAAATAACTTTTCGTGGTCTAAAATTTTCGGTAATGGAAGGGCAGCAGAGTTTATTTGTGAGAAAATAATTGAAACAATTTAAGATATATTCTATTCGAGAAGGATTTTTTTCAATTACCTGATATTTTCAAAATCAGATATTTAATTAATGTTCAATTTATTAATTTATAAGTTCTTAAAAGATTGGAAATTTTGTTAAATACTTCATCTGGTTTTAACATTGAATTGTTTGGAGAATAACACTCAATAATTTTACAATCTTTCTCGGATGAAAATATTTTTAAATATTCTTGTCTAACTTTTTCCTGAAAATCAATGTCTTTCTCATGAATATCTGTTTTACCTTTTAGATAATCTCTATCGTAGCCATCTCTAACATTGCTCAGATTGTTTTTAGTAAAATCGAACGGAACATCAAGGTATATACTAATATTTGGTTTTGGAATTTTATAGAATTTATATTCAAGATTGATAATCCAGTTTTTTAACTTTTCTTTTTCGTTAAAGTCGTTGATTTTTGCACATTGAAAAGCAATATTTGAATATATGTATCTGTCAATCAATATAAGATAATCTTCATTGAGCCAATCCTGAATCATTGCTTTTGCATTATCTCTGTCGCCGGCATAAATTAACGCAACTAAATAAGGACTAACCATATTATTTTCGCCCAAATCGCCACGTAAAAACATCGAAACTAATTCGCCAAAAACAGGAGAGTTTGTTTGGGGAAAATGCAAATATTTGTATTTAATATTCTTATTATCAAAGTACTCTCTGATTAATTTAACTTGTGTTGACTTTCCCGAACCGTCTAAACCTTCTAAAACTATAAAACTCATATTTCAAAAAAATAAATTATTTTAGCAAATCAATAAATAATGATGGTTAAAGATAAATATTTTAAAAAGAAAAAAACTTTAAAAATTGATGGAAAATTGTTTGAAATTGACAAACCATTGATAATGGGAATAGTAAATCTTACCCCAGATTCATTTTATTCTGAAAGTAGATTTAGCAACCAAGAATCAGTAATAATTGCAATTGATGAAATGCTCAAAAATGGAGTTGACATTATTGATATAGGGGCTGTTTCTACAAGACCTGGAGCTATACAAGTTACAGAAAAAGAGGAGATAAGCAGATTATTACCAATATTAAAAATAATCAGAAAAACATTTCCGAAAATTATAATATCGCAGGATACATACAGAGCAAATGTTGCTAAATTGTGTGTTAATGACTTTAATGTAAACATTATAAATGATATTTCAGCAGGAAGTTACGATTCAAAAATGTTTGAAACAATCAAAGAATTAGATGTTCCGTATATAATTATGCACATTAAAGGCTACCCCGAAAATATGCAGAAAAGTCCTGAATACGAAGATGTAACATTTGAAATAATTAAATATTTTTCTGAAAAAATTGCCACTCTTAAATTGCTTGGTGTTAATGATGTAATAATTGATGTTGGATTTGGTTTTGGAAAATCGTTAGAACATAATTATCAATTATTAAATGATTTAGGAAAATTTAAAATTTTTGGACTTCCAATTTTAGCAGGAATTTCACGAAAATCGATGATTAATAAAGTGTTAAATGTTTCACCAAAAGATGCTTTAAACGGAACTACTGTTTTAAATACTATTGCACTGTTAAATGGAGCGGATATATTAAGAGTTCATGATGTTAAGGAAGCTGTTGAGTGTAGAAAAATTGTTGATTTTTATTTGTATAAAGATTCTGATAGAAATTTATAGATTTAACGTGAGTTCGGGATTTAATAGTAAGATATTAAGAGTATTATGTTGAAATAAAAATCAACATATTAAAAAAAAAGGCTTGAAACTGCAAATTGCAGAAATTAAAAATTCAAGCCTTATGTATGTAGTTCATATTGACAAATTATACCTATACGTAATAGGAAAACGAAAAATTTCTATCGACATAACTTGCTCTATTCCGATACGGAACGTAAACCTATTAAGATTGAGTATAATTGAAATTTTTTGTAATACAGATGATTTTTGTAATGAATTTTATTCACATTTAAAATAATATCTGTCCTAAGTCTGCCTATTTAATTTTTAGCGAAGCATATAATAACTCAACAGGATGTATCGCTTTTCGACTAGTTCCATCTGAAATATGATGTCGACAGCTTGTGCCTGATGCAACAATTACAGTATTTGTGTCAGAAATATTTATTTCGGGGAATAATACTAAATTTCCAATTTTCATTGATAAATCATAATGTTCTTTTTCGTAACCAAAAGAGCCTGCCATTCCGCAACAGCCCGATTTTATTTCGCTTACAGTAAAGTTTGCGGGGATTGATAATATTTTTTTTGTCGAAGTTGTTGTAGCAATTGATTTTTGCTGACAATGACCATGAAATTTAATATTTTTCGAATCTTTTGTAAATAAATCTTTCGAAATAAAGCCTTTATCAAATTCATTAGCAATAAATTCATCAATCAGAAAAACGTTAGATGACAATTTTATCGAATCTTCAACTAAATGTTTATCAACCAATTCTGGATATTCGTCTCTGAATGTTAATATTGCAGAAGGTTCAATACCAATTAATGGTTTTGAAGATGAAATAAGCGTTCTAAAAATTGTTACATTTTCATTTGCAATTTTTTTAGCTTTTTTCAAAAAACCTTTTGAAATATAAGTTCTGCCGCTAACCAAGTGATTTACAGTCAAAACTCTATAACCAAGTCTGTTTAAAAATTTTATTGCTTTTATTCCAACTTGGGTATCGTTATAGTTTGTAAATTCATCGATAAATAAATAAACTTCTTGTTTTAAATCAGAATTTTGAGTTAAATTTTTTACATAATAATTTAAAGAAAATTTATGTAAAAGCGGAAGTTTTCGTTTATTTGAAAAACCAATAAAAGAAGTTATAATATTTGAAAAGAATTTATTCTTTAAAAAGAAATTAGAAATTGAATGAAATTTTACTAAAAATGAATTTAAATCAGGCAAATTTGCAACAATTTTTGAACGAAGAGGAATTTTATTGGATTCGTACCAATGCTGCAAAAATTCGGCTTTAAGTTTTGCCATATCAACACTCGAAGGACATTCCGATTTGCAGCCTTTACACGAAATACACAAATCTAAAATATTGTAAATTTCTGAATGATTAAACGAATTTTCTTGTTTACTATCAGTTATAAATTCTCGCAAAATATTTGCCCTTGCGCGTGTTGTGGTCGTTTCGTCTTTTGTTGCCATAAAACTCGGGCACATTACGCCGCCAATAATTTCAGTTTTTCGGCAATCGCCTGAACCATTGCATTTTTCTATAGCTCTGAGTATTCCTTTTTCTTTGCCAAAATCAAAATATGTTTTTAAGTCTTTTGTAGGCTGATTTGCTTCGTAACGCAGATTAGTATTCATTTTGGGAGTGTCTGTAATTTTTCCAAAATTGAATACACCATTTTTATCCCAAACTGATTTAATTTCTTTAATTATTTGATAATTATTTTCTCCAATCATATATGGAATAAACTCTCCACGAAGCCTTCCGTCGCCGTGTTCGCCGCTTAACGAACCTTTATATTTTTTCACAAGTCGCGAAACTTCAAAAGCAATTGTATGAAACAACTCTCTGTCTTTCTCGTCTTTAAGATTTAAAATTGGTCGTAAATGCAATTCGCCGGAACCAACATGAGCAAAAACAACAAAATTCAAATTGTACTTTTTAAGAATTTGTTTAAATTCATCAATATATTCCGGAAGCACTGCCGGATTAACCGCTGTATCTTCAACAACAGCAACAGGTTTGCTATCTCCCGGCATATTTGAAAGCAAACCCAATCCGGCTTTTCGCAAATTCCAGACTTTTGAAATATCCGAACCTGTAATTAGCGGAAAATGAAAACCATATCCATTGCTTCGCATTTCCTTTTCAATTTCTGAAACTTTATCTTGAATTTCTTTTAAAGAATCAGATACAAATTCAACAATCAGAATTGCTTCAGGGTTTTCTCTTATAAAAAATCTGTTTCGTTTTTGTTCAATATTTTCCTTAGTAAGTTCAAGAATAGTCTTATCAATTAATTCAACCGAAGTCGGCTTATATTTTAATGCAATTAAATTTGCTTTTAATGCATCATTGAGCGTTGCCATGTGAATACATAATATAGCCTGTTCTTTCGCTGGAACTTTAACTAAATTTAATTTAATTTCTGTTGTAAAAGCCAAAGTTCCTTCCGAACCTGCAAGAAGTTTACAAAAATTAAATTTCTCTGTACTTTCAGTAAAAATTTCTGTATCGCATAATAAATCAATTGCATAACCGGTATTTCGGCGTTTTATGGCTTTATCTGGATATTCATTTGCAATATTTTTCTGATTTACAGGATTTGATAAAATATTATAAATATGATTGTATAATTTTCCTTCAAAATTTTTTAACTCCGATTTTTCTTTAAATTCGGTTTTAGTTAAAGGTTTAAAATGAACATCAGAGCCATCACTCAAAATTACTTTCATTTCCAATGTATGGTCTCTTGTACTTCCATATACTAACGACCTTGCACCACACGAATTATTTCCAACCATTCCACCAATCATGCATCTGTTTGATGTTGAAGTTTCGGGACCAAAAAATAAATCAAAAGGCTGGAGATATTTATTTAACTCGTCTAACACAACACCCGGTTCTACTTTCACCCATTTTTCAGTTGTATTTAATTCAATAATTTTATTAAAATATCTCGAAACATCTACAACAATACCATTTCCAACAACTTGTCCGGCTAATGAAGTGCCTGCGGTTCTCGGAATTATGGTTAATTTATTATCTGATGCAAACTGAATAATTAATTTTAAATCATCCGAATTTTTTGGATAAATAACTGCAAGAGGCATTTCTTTATATGCTGAGGCATCAGTAGAATAAATAGTTTTATGAATAATATCATCACAAAAGCTACCACATAAATTTTCTTTTAAAGTATCGAAATTAACCATTAATAAAACTATTATATTTCGCTGCTATCAGATTCTTTCTTGAAAATTTTACTTATATTTTTTGCACCTATTGTAATTCGATTTACACCTTTTTCAATCAATCCATTACCGTATTCATTATCGAAAGATTGAACCAATTGTGAAGAATCAATTGGTGGATGGATAAAAATTGAGCTATTTTCTGAAAAATATTTCGACATTTTCTGAGGAATTAAGCTTTGAAACACAGAATAAGATATACAGCCTTTACGTGGCATTATAAAAATAACCAAATCGGTAATTAATATATATTTTGAAATAATGAGTATATCATCAAGGTCGGTAAATTCTTTAAATTTTGAAGGAGTAGTATTATTGTTTTTATTTTGAATCTCAATTATTTTATTATATGTATCGTTATGTGTAAAATAAAATTTCGATACATTTAAATTGTTTGCAATTCGGTCAACAATTTCATTCCAATAATTAAATCCAATTTCAATTTCTGAGAATTGCGAACATATTACAACTAAACGGGTATGTTGGTGTGTAGGATTAATTATATTGCTTACTAAAATTAGTTGTGAAACATTTTCGATAAATGAGTTAAATCTTTTTCCAAATATAAAATCTGAAATATTGCTTTTTGAATTATAACCTATTATAATATCTGTTGCTGAAAATTCTTTTGCAATACGTTTTATTCCACTAATAATATTTTGGTCAATAGTTGTAATTACTTCAATTTGTTCATCATAAGAAGATGCGTGAATTGTTGCTTTTTCTAGTATTTTTTTTGCTTCAATTAAATTTAAGTTAGTATTAGAATCATCGTTTACAACTTTTAGAGTTAATACCGGAAATCGTCCTTTTTTTTCCTTAATCAAAAATGCTAAATCCAATAATCTCTCTATGGAACTTGAATTTGAAATAGGAACTAATATTTTTTGATTAATTGATTGAACTGGTAAGTTATTTAAATTTTTGTCAATTAAAACTAGTTTTTTTCCGGCATTTTCGGTTACAAATGAAGATACTAAACAAGTAACAAGTATTAAAATAATAACAGCATTTAAAACATCTTCGGATATAATTCCTAACTTAAATCCAACCAAAATAATTGCTAACGTGGCTGCAGCATGTGAACTGCTTAATCCGAAAATTAAATTTCGCTGTACTTTATTATATTTTATTACAAATGTAGTTAACCAAGCAGCAATATATTTACTTGCAATTGCGATAACTGTTAAAATAATTGCAATAACAATTGTATTATAACTCTGAAAAACAACGCCAATATTAATAATCATTCCAACGCTAATCAAGAAGAATGGAATAAAAAGAGAAGTACCCACAAACTCAATTCTATTCATAAGTGGTGATGTATGCGGAATTAATTTGTTCAACACCAACCCCGCTATAAATGCACCAATAATTGGCTCTAATCCTGCAACTTCGGCTAAAAAAGCAAGAAAAAAAACTATTGATAAAACAAATATAAAGTGTGAGTGTTTTTCGGATTCCAATTTTTTGAAAAACCAAGCTGCAATTCGTGGTATTAAATAAAATGAAATACCTAAAAAAACGAGCATTGAAATTAACATTTTCACCCAAAATGCAGTGTCGAGCAAACCTGTTGCAGATACTGAAATAAAAGCCAATAATAGCAAAACAGCAGTATCGGTAAAAATTGTTCCTCCCACAGTTATTGCTACTGCCTCGTTTCGTGTAATGCCCAACCTGTTTATAATAGGATATGAAATTAAAGTATGTGTCGAAAACATACTTGCTATAAGCAAACTTCCATTAAAGTCGTATTGCAAAACATAATAACATACAGGAAATCCTATCGCTAAAGGGATTATAAAAGTTAAAAATCCGAAGGTCAAGCTTTTATATTTATACTTACTAAATTCATTTAAATTTAAATCCAGCCCAGCTATAAACATAATGTATAATAAGCCGATAGTAGAAAATAAATCAATTGCAGAGTTTTTTTCAATAATATTTAAAGCATGAGGTCCAATAATTACTCCAGATATAATTAATCCGATTATTCCCGGAATTTTTAATTTTCTTAAAATTAATGGAGCTAATAATATAATAAATAAGATTAGTGAAAATACTAAAACTGAATTTTTAAAAGGAATTTGAAATAAAGAATTTAATTTATCAATTATTGTACTCATTCACAATCAAACAAAATTATTAGTATTTTTCAAGTTTCAAAAGTAATACTTCGATAACGATAATTTATTATAATCGATAAATTAAAATTACGATTTGTTATGTTATTCTATAAACTTATCAACTTTTAAACTTATCAACTCATAAACTTTTCAACCCTTCAACTT
>MENC01000001.1:0-9570 GCA_001768155.1 Bacteroidetes bacterium GWA2_30_7 | reverse complement strand
ATTACTTGATATAATTAGAGAAAAAGCCAAGCTAAATAAGAGGCATATCGTTTTACCGGAAGGAACTTCCGAACGAACATTAAGAGCTGCTGAAATAATAATTCAAGAAAATCTTGCTAAATTAACGTTACTCGGAAATATTGATGAAATTAGAAAACTTGAAAAATCGCTACACTTAAATTTATCAGATGTTCAAATAATTGACCCCAGTAAATCACCAAAATACGATTTGTATGTCGAAACATTTTATAATTTAAGAAAAGGTCGTGGCGTTTCTAAAGACGAAGCCGCAAAAACTATTAGCGAAGATATTTATTACGGTCCAATGATGATATATATGGGCGATGCCGATGGCGAAGTTTCTGGTGCCGAACACACAACAGCAGATACAGTAAGACCGGCATTACAAATAGTTAAAACAGCACCCTGCATTTCTGTCGTTTCAGGTGCAATGGTTATGTTGACCAAAAAACCTTCATTAGGTCAAAATGGCATTTTCATTTTTGCTGATGTTGCAATAACAGCAAATCCAACGGCATTACAATTAGCCGAAATTGCAATTTGCAGTGCAAATACAGCAAAATCTGTTGCCGGAATCGAAAACCCAAAAGTCGCAATGCTTTCATTTTCAACAAAAGGTTCAGCCGAACACGAATTAGTAACCAAAGTAATTGAAGCAACAAA
Source organism: Bacteroidetes bacterium GWA2_30_7 (assembly GCA_001768155.1). Lineage (GTDB taxonomy): Bacteria > Bacteroidota > Bacteroidia > Bacteroidales > GWF2-33-38 > GWA2-31-9. The sequence goes on along the minus strand of MENC01000001.1, from coordinate 8,886 downwards.
AATCGCCAGAGAAATGTCTCCCGATTTACAAATCGATGGAGAATTACAAGCAGATGCTTCGTTAATACCAAGTATTGGAATAAAAAAATCGCCTGGTTCAACTGTTGCCGGACATGCAAATGTTTTAATATTTCCCGACTTACAATCAGGTAATATTGCATACAAACTGGTCGAACGACTTGGCGATGCCGAAGCAATTGGTCCAATTCTTCAGGGATTAGGTGCGCCAATCAACGATTTATCAAGAGGATGTTCTGTAGAAGATATAGTAAACCTTGTAGCAATAACTGTTAACCAATGTATTAAATAATTTAAATTGTTATATTGTTAAATTGTTATGTTGTTAAATGGTTAAATTGTTCTATTTTTAAATTGTTCTATGTGATTCTTATCTATGTGTCTATGTGTCTATGTGGTAAAAAGGTTAAATTGTAATATTGTTGAAATGCAAATTATAATACAAAGCTCAATGAAAAATTTCCCTGCTTAGGAAATAATTGGAGATACAAATTTGTAAAAAAAAAGTATATTTTGAATCAGAAAAAAATCATAATAATCAGTGTAAATCAGCGTCAAACTAAAAATAAAAACAAATGAAAATTCTAATCATAAATTGCGGAAGTTCATCTATTAAGTTTCAATTATTCGATATGACTACCGATGCTCAAGTATTAGCCAAAGGTTGTGTTGACAGAGTTGGGTTAAAAGAAAGCGAAATATTGTATCACAAAACCGGAAATGATAAAGTTAAAAAATACCGTCATATTGCCGACCACACCGAAGGAATTGAAGCAATATTAGCCGAATTATTAGATACTTCCACAGGTGTTATTCACGATATTAATGAAATAAAGGCTGTTGGGCATAGAATTGTTCATGGAGGCGATAAATTTACAGGAAGTGTAATGATTACCGACGAAGTAATAGCCGAAGTGGAAGAATGTATAGAGTTGGCTCCATTGCACAATCCGCCAAATTTAAAAGGCATTGATTCAATAAAAAAAATTCTGCCAAACGTTATGCAATGTGGTACTTTCGACACAGCATTTCATCATACTATTCCCGATTATGCTTATATTTATGGAATCCCTTATGAATATTACGAAAAATTTAAAATCCGCAGATATGGTTTTCATGGAGCAAGCCACAATTATGTAACGCATAAAGCTGCACAAACTTTAGGTCAAAATTATAAAGAATTGCGAATGGTAAGTTGCCATTTGGGCAATGGCTCATCTGTTGCAGCTGTAAAATACGGAGAATCTGTTGATACATCAATGGGATTAACTCCAGTAGAAGGACTTATGATGGGAACTCGTTGTGGCGATATTGATGCCGGAGCATTATTATATTTGATGGAAAAGATTAACCTTGACCCACATTGTGCAAATTATGAATTGAATAAAAAAAGCGGTTTCCTTGGTGTTTCAGGTATTTCTTCCGACATGAGAGACGTTCAAAAAGCCGCATGGAAAGACGAAAACAAAAGAGCTATTTTATCATTGAATATGTTCTACTATAGGGTTAGAAAATATATTGGGGCTTATGCTGCTGCAATGGGCGGACTTGATGTAATAATATTTACCGGTGGAATTGGAGAATATAGCCCCGAAACTCGACAAGCAGTTTGCGAAAATCTGGAATTTATGGGTGTTAAATTCGACGATGAAGTAAATTCTTATACATGTTCCGTTCTAACCGAAATTTCTTTGCCCGATTCAAAAGTAAAAGTTATGGTAATACCAACAAACGAAGAATTAGTTATCGCACTTGACACATTAAAATTATACAACGGACACGAAATCAATGTTTTTGCATAAAATTAATTTATATGGAAATTAAATCTTTATCAACATTTATAGAAATTGCCAAACAAAAAATTACACGAAAATTAGTTGTTGCAGCAGCAGCCGACGAGCCGGTATTAATTGCAGTAAAAAATGCTTATCAGGAAGGAATAATTATTCCGATTTTAGTAGGCGAAAAAACTTTGATTGAAAAAATTGCTAAAAAGAACGAATTTGATATTTCTAAAATTGAAATTTTTAACGAACCCGATGCTGTTAAAGCTTCTGTAAAGGCAGTTTCGTTCATAAAAGAAGGAAAAGCAGAAATTTTAATGAAAGGATTAGTTTCAACCGGAGTGTTATTAAAAGCAGTTTTAGACAAAGAAAACGGACTTAAAAAAGGAGCATCTTTAAGCCATATTGCTTTTTTCGAATCACCTTATTATCATAAACTTCTTGCTGTTACAGATGCTGCAATGAATGTTTATCCTGAATTTAACGATAAAGTTGATATACTCAAAAATGCTATTGAAGTATTTCATAAACTTGGAATTGAAAATCCGAAAGTAGCTATAGTTTGTGCAGTTGAAACAGTTAATGAAAAAATGCCTCCAACTATTCACGCAGCAATGCTCACAATGATGAACAAAAGAGGACAAATTACAGGTTGCATAGTTGACGGACCACTTGCTTTAGACAATGCAATATCTAAAGAAGCAGCTCATCATAAGGGAATTAAAAGCGAAGTTGCAGGCGATGCAGATTTAATTTTAACCCCAAATATTGAAAGTGGAAATATTTTATATAAATCGCTTAATTTTTTAGGCGGAGCAGTAACGGCTGCAATTATAATTGGTGCAAAAGTTCCAATAGTACTTACTTCGAGAGCCGATTCAGATAGAAGTAAATTGCTTTCTATTGCATTGGCTGCTGCTATGGAATAGATAAAAGAATTTAGGATTTATGATTTACGATTTGTTCGTTCACTTTCTCACTTTCTCACTTTCTATCTTCTAACATCTAACATCTAACTTCAAACCTCAAACTTCAAACAATATTATATGGGACGCCGAAAAAGAATACTCGCAATAAATCCAGGTTCAACTTCTACTAAAATTGCTGTTTATGAAGGCAGTAAAGTATTATTTTTAAAAAAAATACAACATTCTGTTGATGAACTATCTCAATTTAAAAAAATATTTGACCAATATCAATTCAGAAAAAACATTATTATTAAAGAACTTACAGATGCCGGAATTGAATTAACCTTTTTTGATGGAATTATCGGGCGTGGCGGAATAATCAAACCTATGGAAGGCGGTGTTTATCCTGTAAATGAAAAAATGATACACGACTTGCAGCATCCTATGGGCGAACATGTTGCTAATCTTGGTGGAGTTATAGCTTACGAATTAGCAAAATTATCAAATGGTTGTCATGCTTTTATTGCCGACCCACCATGTGTTGATGAAATGGACGAAATTGCAAAAGTTACCGGAATTCCTGAAATTACCCGAATTAGCTTATTACATGCTTTAAATCAAAAAGCAGTTGCAAGAAGATATGCAAAAGAAAATGGCAAAAAGTACGAAGATTTGAACATTATTGTTGCTCACATGGGTGGCGGAACATCGGTTGGCGCACACAAAAAAGGAAGAATTATTGACACTAACAACGGACTAAATGGAGATGGTCCATTTGCACCCGAAAGAGCAGGAAACGTTCCCTCTGACCAATTAGTAAATTTATGCTTTTCAGGAAAATATACACAAGAAGAAATTCATAAAAAAATATGTGGGAATGCCGGATTAGTCGCTCATCTTGGAACAAATAATACAATCGAAATCGAAAATAGGATATTAAAAGGTGATAAGCTTGCCGACCTTATATATAGTGCTATGGCTTATCAGGTTTCAAAAGAAATCGGTGCAATGAGTACTGTTTTAATGGGCGAAATTGATGTAATAATTCTTACCGGTGGAGTAGCGAATTGTGGTCCGTTTATTAAAATGATAAAAAAACGTGTTCAACATATTGCTCCAATTATAGTTTATCCTGGCGAAGACGAAATGTTGGCATTAGCAACTATTGGTTTATCAGTTCTTGAAGATGAAGTGAAGGCGAAGGAATATAAATAATTTACGATTTGCGATTTAGGATTTAGGAAGTGAAACGAAATTATCGAATCATTTAATTTAACTATATGTTTGATTAATTGTACTTTGACTGTATAACTTTATAAACTTTATAACTTTACACTTACATAGTAAGCAATCGTAAATCCTAAATCGTAAATCCTAAATCTTAAATTTACATTATCATCCCTGCACCAACTGTTTCGTTAGTTCCTTCATCTACAATAATTACGCTGCCTGTTATTCTATTTTTTCTATACGAATCGTAAAATAAAGGTTTGGTTGTTCTTACTGAAATTCTGGCGATATCATTCATTTTGATTAATTTATCGTCAGTATTTCTTTCCAGATTATTGATATTGATTTTATAGCGAATTTCTTTAATAATACATTTTACATCGTTAGTTGTATGCCGTAATACATATCTTCCTTTTTCCTGAATAGGCCGTTCGTTAAACCAGCAAACCATCATATCAATATCTTGACTGACTTGTGGCACATTATTTTGACGTGCAATCATATCACCTCTACTAATGTCAACATCGTCTTCCAAACAAATTGTAACAGACTGAGGTGCAAAAGCCATTTCGAGTTCTTCATTAGCAAAATCAATCGATTTAATTTTTGAAGTAAAACCAGATGGTAAAACAGAAACTGTATCGCCTTTTTTAAATGAGCCACTTGCAATTCTTCCGGCATAGCCTCTGTAATCGTGATATTTATCAGATTCTGGTCTGATTACATATTGAACCGGAAATCTTGCATCCAAATGATTAACATCGCTAGCAATATGAATATGTTCAAGAAGATATAATAATGTTGGACCTTGATACCATTCCATTTTTGCAGAACGGTCAACAACATTATCGCCATGTTTTGCACTAATGGGAACAAATCTAATATCTTTTACATCGAGTTTAGAAGCAAATGTTTTAACAGAATCGCAAATTTCATCAAAAACAGTCTCTTTATATTCTTTCAAATCCATTTTATTTATGCAGAATATTATATGAGGAATCTGAAGCAATGAAGCAATAAACGAGTGTCTTATAGTTTGTTCCAAAACTCCGTTACGGGCATCAATTAAAATAAGTGCAACATTTGCAGTGGAAGCTCCTGTAACCATATTTCGTGTATATTGAATATGACCGGGAGTGTCGGCAATAATGAATTTTCGTTTTGGAGTTGCGAAATATCTGTAAGCCACATCAATTGTAATTCCTTGTTCACGTTCAGCCCTTAATCCGTCTGTTAATAAAGCTAAATTAACTTCTAAGTCGCCTTTTTTCTTGCTTGCAATTTCGATTGCTTCCATCTGGTCTTCAAAAATTGCTTTGCTATCATAAAGGAGCCTGCCTATTAGTGTGCTTTTACCATCATCAACGCTGCCGGCTGTTGTAAATCTTAATAATTCCATATTAAGATATGCTGTGTCTATGTTTTTTTCTGTTGAATTTACTACGTCTAAAGCCATATTATTTTTATGTTTTAATTAACCAATTGATATATTTAGATGTTTTCCAAGTCCAATTTCAATAAGTTTATAAAAAGTTGAAATCTGAATATCGCTTTGTCCTTTTTCAATTAGCGAAATGTAGCTTTTTGTTGTTCCAGTTTTCTCAGCCAATTGTTCCTTAGTAATCTTTGCTTCTTGCCTTGCTTCTTTTAACATTTCTCCTAATCTGAAAGCAAGTGAATTTGCATCAAATTTATCTCTCATTGGAGTTCCTTTTTCACCATATTTCTCTATCAATAAATCTTCAAAATCAGTTATGTTTTTCATTTTATTATCCTCCATATTTTTCTTTCATGTATTCACTTTTCATTTTTTCGGCAATATTAATCTCATGTTTTGGTGTCTTTTGTGACTTTTTTAAAAAACAATTAGTCAAAACTATCAATTCTCCTTTGTCAAAAAAACAAAGTATTCGAATACTTTTAAATGTTGTTATAACACGTATTTCATAAATACCGTCTGTATTTTCAAGAAATTTTAAGAACTTTTTTGGAACTTGTTTTTCAAATCTTATCAAATCAAATACATATTCTATTTTTTCTTGAATTTTACTATCCTGTGATTTGTAAAACTTTACAAAATTATCTCTATAGGAAATAATCTTTCTATTCATTACACAAAGTTAACCAATTAGTTGACTTAATCATAATAATTAGGAGTGTATTTTAGTGTTTAAAATTAGAGTTGCCCAAATTCTGAATTGTGTACCCTGCAAAGATTTTACTCTGTAACCAACTGAAATTATAATGTCTAAATTATAATAGTCTATTTCTCTTTCAACTTGCCTGTTGCCCTCAAAACGAACTTGTCGGAATTTCCGACAAGTTGGATTTTGCTCCAATTCTTTTTCTTCATAAACATTTGCAATGTGTTCTGCTATTGTACTTCTGCCTTTTGCAAAAAGCTGTGCCATTTGCTCTTGAGTGAGCCAAACGGTTTCATTTTCTAAACGAACATCAATTTTAATGTTATTTTCAGAATTCTGATATATAAGTATTTCGCCTGTTTCCATAATATATTAAAGGTTAAAGCCCAAAGCCCAAAACCCCAAGCCCAAAGGTAAAAGCTCAAAAATCAATGAAAAAAGTTTTGCAAATTTGCATAAATCATTACTAAATTTTACTAATAATTGAACCTAATATCTTTTTTAATTCTTCCGATTCTTTAACAAGATATTTACCTTTTTCTATATCTCCGAAATTAAGTTTGTCAAATATTCTTAAAAAATAATTTGATTCTCTCATTTCTTTCAAAGATATGCCAACTTTAGTTTTAAAATCTGGTTTTGTTGGTGAACCTTGTGACTCTTCATAATTTGCTCCGCTTGAAGATGAAGATTTTATCAGTTGCCTTTTCATATCAATTGTTTCAATGGTATTTTTTACAGTTCAGAGATACAAAACAACATCTACTGCAAATCGTAATAATCTATCACACAAATCATTTTTCTTATTATTAATATTTTCCATCCTTTGAGCTTTAACCTTTGAGCTTTAGCCTTTTGACTTTGAGCTTAGAAGTATCCCTCTTTCTTCCTGTCTTCCATTGCTGCTTCCGACCTTCTGTCATCGGCTCTTCCGCCTCTTTCGGTAACTCTTGTTGCGGCTATTTCCTGTATAATTTCTTCCAAAGAATTTGCTTTTGATAAGGTTAAACCTGTGCATGAAATATCGCCAATTGTTCGGCATCGGACATCCAAAACTTCAGGTTTTTCGTCAGGTTTTAATTTCATAAATGGGGCAGTGGCAAGCCAATTTCCATCTCGAAAGAAAACTTCTCGTTTATGTGTAAAATATAAATTTGGAATTTCAACATCTTCAAGGTAAATGTATTGCCAAACATCTAATTCTGTCCAGTTGCTTAATGGGAAAATTCTGAAATGTTCGCCAATGTTTTTTTTACCGTTAAAAATATTCCATAATTCGGGTCGTTGATTTTTAGGGTCCCACTGACCAAACTCATCGCGATGTGAAAAAAATCTTTCTTTTGCTCTGGCTTTTTCCTCATCACGACGTCCACCGCCAAATGCTGCTTCAAATTTATATTTTTCGATTGAATCCAAGAGAGTTGTAGTTTGTAGTAGGTTTCTGCTTGCATTAACACCTTTTTCTTCAACCGACCTTCCGCAATCAATTGCATCCTGAACTAAACTTACAATACATTTTGCTCCTGTTTTTTCCATCAACATATCTCTGAAGTCTAAGGTTTCCTGAAAGTTATGTCCTGTATCAATGTGCATTAACGGAAATGGTACTTTTGAGGGCCAAAATGCTTTACGAGCAAGGTAAAACATTACAATTGAGTCTTTTCCTCCTGAAAAAAGCATTACAGGTCGTTCAAATTGTGCTGCAACCTCTCTGATTACATAAATTGCTTCTGCTTCGAGTTCTCTTAAATGATTGAGATAATATTTATTCATTGTTAAATTGTTTCATTGTTAAGTTGTTACATTAAATCCAAAATTCTAAATTTCTAAACCTTAATTTCAATTAATGGAATAATGTTTTGAAAAATTAAATTTACAGAATCTTTAACACTCATTAAATCGGAGCGTACTTCCAAAAATGGATTTTTTGGTGCTTCATAAGGTGAATCAATTCCTGTAAAATTAAAAATTTCTCCGTTTCTAGCTCTCTTGTATAAACCCTTTACATCTCTTTTTTCGCAAACTTCAATAGGCGAATTTACATATATTTCAATAAAATTATCGGCTAAAATATTTTCGGCAACTGCTCTAATTGATTCTGTGGGACTTACAAAGCTACAAATTGCAATAATACTGCTTCCTACAAGCATTTTTGCAACTTCGGCGACTCTTCTTATATTTTCTTTTCGGTCGTTTTCAGAAAAGCCTAAATCACTATTTAACTTACTTCTAACATCATCACCGTCAATTACACAACTGATGAAATGTTTACTTAATAATAATTTTTCCAATTCATAAGCAATTGTAGTTTTACCTGAACCAGATAAACCTGTAAGCCAAACAACAATTGATTTTTGGTTTAAAAGCCTCGATTTTGACTTTCTTAGAAAATCACTTTTTAGATTCTTAAAATTATTTATTAATGTGTCTTTCATAAAGCAATGACAAAGATAATTAATTTTGCTTATTTGTAAATTAAATGAAAAGGTTAAAATTTCAAGATAATAGTAAATTGACAATAGTTCGGTATTTTTTTCATCTTGTATTCTTATAAAAGGGCTAAAGCCCTGAATTTGTATATATTAATTAAGCCCACGACCTATGTTTCGACAGGTTCACTTCGACTCAGCTCAGTGCATCGCAACAACCAAAGGTCGTGGCAATTGAAATAGTTTATTTTCAAATTATTACAAAAATATACCGAACTATTGAATTGAAAAACAAAATATTTTTCTTCATTTTTTGTAACTAATCAGTCTATTTAAAATGCTAAAAAACAAACTAATGCCACAGATTCACAGA